>DASTGL010000356.1:0-2105 GCA_035719145.1 Solirubrobacterales bacterium | reverse complement strand
AGGTGCTGGAGCAGGCGCGCGAGCTCGACAGCGCCGCAGTGACCCGAGCCGCCGACCGGCTCGGCGACATCTATCGCGGTCTCGCCGACCGCGACGGCGGCTACCGGGTCCAGTTCGACTTCGGCTTGATGCGCGACCTCGCCTATTACAACGGCGCCATCCTCGAGGTCTACGACCCGGCGGTCGGCCACGTCCTCGGCGGCGGCGGTCGCTACGACGGCCTGATGAAGCGCTTCGGGCTCGACTTCTCGGCGGCGGGCTTCGCCCTCAATCTCGAGCGGGTCCACGTCGCCCAGATCGAGGAGCGGCGGCGACAGGGGGAGGGGCGATGAGCGCCGACCCGCAGACGCCGCTGAAGCTCGCCGTGCCGCGGGGCGCCCTGCTCGGCGAAACCCTCGACCTGCTCGACGCCGCCGGGGTCGACACCGCCGAGGCGCGCAGCGACTCGCGCTCGCTGATCTTCGAGACGAGCGGGATGACGCTGGTGACGATGCGGCCCTCCGACGTCCCGACCTATGTCGAGGCGGGCGCGGCCGACGTCGGCATCACCGGCAAGGACGTGCTGCTGGAGCAGAGCGACCGGCCGGTCTACGAGCTGCTCGACCTCGGCTACGGCCGCTGCCGGATGGTTCTCGCCGGCCGCGTCGGCTCCGACCGGCTGGGCGAGTCGGCCCGCTCGCTGGGGATGATGCGGATCGCGACCAAGTACCCGCGGATCGCCGAGCGCTATTTCGAGTCGACCGGCCGTCAGATCGAACTGATCGAGGTCAAGGGGTCGGTCGAGCTGGCGCCGCTGGTCGGCCTCGGCGACGGCATCGTCGACCTCGTCGCTACCGGCCGCACCCTGGAAGAGAACGAACTCGAGGTGCGCGAGGAGATCGTCGAGTGCACCGCCCGCTTCGTCGCCAACCGCGTCGCCCACAAGCTGCGGGCGGCCGAGATCGACGCGCTGACCGAGAAGCTGCGCGAGGCGAGCCGGGGATGAGGTGCCGGCGATTCGAGTGGGAGGGGGCGGCTGCGACCGCCGCCTCGCTCCGCGCCTGGGCGGCCGAGACCGGCCCGGTGGTCGACGTCGCCCCGATCGAGCGCGAAGTCCAGGGTGAAGGCGACGCGGCGGTGCTCCGGCTGACCGCGAAGTTCGACGCCCCGGCGGCGTCGCTCGAGTCCCTGCGGGTCGACCCCGCCGACGCCGAGGCGGCGCTGGCGGTGCTCTACCCCGGGATGCGGCAGGCGATGGAAGCCGCTGTGGCAAACGTCCGGCAGGTCGCCGAAGCCCAGCTCGGCTCCGCGCAGACCGTGCGGCTCCCCGCTGGCCAGGAGGTGACCCTGCGCGAAGTGCCGGTCGGCGCGGCAGGCATCTACGCCCCCGGCGGCCGCGCCGCCTATCCCTCCAGCGTCCTCATGTGCTCGATCCCGGCACAGGCGGCCGGGGTCGAGCGGATCGCGCTCGCCTCGCCGCCGGGCCCCGACGGGCGCTTGCACGAGCTGGTCCTCGCCGCGGCGGCGCTCTGCGGGGTCGAGGAGATCTACGCGATGGGCGGCGCCCAGGCGATCTTCGCCCTCGCCTACGGGACGGCGGCGATCCCGCCGGTCGACGTGATCGCCGGCCCCGGCAACGCCTGGGTGCGGGAGGCGAAGCGGGCGGTCTACGGGACCGTCGGCATCGACTCGCTTGCCGGGCCTTCTGAGCTGATGGTGATCGCCGGCCACGACAGCGATCCCGAGTGGGCGGCGCTGGACCTTTGCGCGCAGGCCGAGCACGGCCCCGAAAGCCCACTCGTCCTGGCCGCGGTCGAGGAGCACGTCCTCGAGGCGATCGCCGAAGCGACGGAACGCGCCGCTGCCTCCCGTCCCAGCGTCGCCGATGCGCCGCTGGCGCTGGTCCAGGTGCGCGAGGTCGAGGAGGCGATCGAGCTCGCCAACGCCTACGCGCCCGAGCACCTCGAGCTGCTGGAGACCGACGCGGCGCTGCTCGCCGAGCGGGTGACGACGGCCGGCTGCGTCTTCGTCGGCCGCCACGGCGCCACCGCCTTCGGCGACTACATCGCCGGCTCCAACCACGTGCTCCCGACCGCGGGCTGCGCCTGCCACTCGTCCGGGCTGTC
>DASTGL010000355.1:0-4909 GCA_035719145.1 Solirubrobacterales bacterium | reverse complement strand
GGCCCCCACCCCGGCTCCCCCCAACGCAAGAGCCAACTTCCAAGCCACCGCAGTCCCGCAAAGCGACGTGAAGGGATAGCCACAGACTTCCGGATGCAGAATCGGACAGTCCGGCAGCTCCTCCTTAGGCTGATGGTGATCGGTGACGATCACCTCGACCCCAAGCTCCCTCGCCAGCGCCACCTCCCCCGCACAGGTAATCCCGCAGTCGACAGTCAGCAGCAGCTGCGTCCCGCGCTCGGCCAGGCGCCGGACGTTGTCGCTGCTCAGCCCATAGCCGTCCTCGATCCGGTTGGGGATGAACCAGTCGACCTCGCCGCCGAGCCGGCGCAGCGTCCGCACCATCACCGCGGTGGCGCAGACGCCGTCGACGTCGAAGTCGCCGTGAACCGTTATCCGCCGACCCGCAGCGATTGCCGCCCGCACCCGCTCGACCGCCAGCTCCATCCCGGCAAAAGCCGACGGCGGGTGCGATTCGTCGGCGGCGAGGAAGGCCCGCGCCTGCTCAGGCGTGCGGTAGCCGCGTCTGACCAGGGTGACGGCGACCGGCTCGCTCAGCCCTAGCTCCTCGCTGAGGACACGGGCCTCGGCGTACGAATAAGGCTCTACGGCAAAGGCGTTGATGGTTTCCGGCACGTTTCCAGGCTAGGAACCGCTGCGGCGGCAAACCCGGCCGGCACCGTCCCAAGATGCGTGGAAAACCGGGGCGCTCAGGCGGGGTGCTGTTCGCTGCGCATGCCGATCGCGTAGACGACCGCGAGGCCGATCAGCGTTCCCGGGACGGCGATCAGCGCGGTCGAGAGATCGGTGTCGCCGAGGCTTTTGCCGCTTGCCTCCTGCACGATCAACCCGAAGACGATCGAGCCCAGCACCGCGCCGAGGAAGGCGCCGACGATCCCCTGCCAGAAGCGGTCGGGGAGGAAGACGGTGAAGTGCCAAAGGGCGATGCCCATGATGAAGAAGACGACCAGGGCCATCAGCTACCGCCTCCCGTGCTTGCGGCGGGCCTGCCGCCGCGCCTTGCGCTCGGCGTTTCGTGCGCGGCGCTCCGCCGAGGCAGCCGCGGCCGCCTCGGTGTCGCCGTTGGTGAGGGAGCCGGCGCCGTTTCCGCCTCCGTCACCCGTCCGCTCGGCCGTCGCCACCGCTCCGGGAGCAGCCTCCGCGGCCGGTTCCTCCGCGGCGACGGCAGCGGCCGCTTCGGGCTCGTCGTCGCGGCCCAGTTTCGCCATCTCGATGTCGTCGGCATAGGCGGGCACCTGGCCGCCCTCGACTTCCTGGATCCGCAGCCGTCGGCGGATGAAGCCGGGCTCGCGTTCCTTCCAGGCGGTCAGCACCGGCGAGGCGATGAAGATCGACGAATAGGTTCCGGAGGCGATCCCGACCAGCATCGCGAAGGCGAAGTCCTGCAGGGTGGCGCCGCCGAAGACCAGCAGCGAGCCGACCGCCAGCAAGGTCGAGAAGCTGGTCGCCAGCGAACGGGTCAGCACCTCGCTCATCGAGCGGTTGACGATCTGCGAGAAGGCAGCCCGCGGCATCCGCGGCACGTTCTCGCGGATCCGGTCGAAGACGATGATCGTGTCGTAGATCGAGTAGCCCAAGATGGTGAGGAAGGCGGCGACCGTCCCGCTGTTCACCTCTTTTCCGGTCAGGGAATAGACGCCGCCGGTGATCAGGATGTCGTGGAAGATCGCAATCAGCACCGGCACCGCGAACTTCGGGTCGAATCGCAGGGCGACGTAGCCGCAGATCACCAGCAGCGAGAAGATCAGCGCCTTGAGGGCGTTGTTCGCCACCTGTTCGCCGAAGGTCGGCCCGACGCTGGTGCTTTCGAAGCCGTTGGCGACCACCCCGTACTCGGTGATCAGGGCCGATTCGGCGTTATGGACCTCGCCGGGTTCGAGCTGGTGGGACTGGATCTGGAAGACGTTGTCGCCGAAGTTCGGGTCGCTGACCTGCTGGACCTCCTCGCCCTTGATCCCGACCCCCTCGAGGGTTTCGCGCACGCCTTCCTCGTCGGTCGGCTTCTGCAGCGCCACGGTGATCCGGGTGCCGGACTCGAAGTCGATGCCGAAGTTGAGCTGCTTGGTCGCCAGCGCGAAGCCGCCGATCAGCAGGATCACGCCGGAGATCGAGAAGAACCAGCGGCTCGCTCCCAGGAAGTCGACGTGCCAGCGCCTGCCCTCGCCGCCGGCGCCGAGCGCGGCCGGCGAGCGCAGCAGCCGTGAGCGGCTCATGCTGCCGAGCAGCGCCTGGGTGAAGACGACCGCGGTCAGCAGCGAGACGATGGTGCCGACGCCGAGGGTGAAGGCGAACCCCTTGACGCCCGCGGTGGCGAGGACGAAGAGGATGAAGGCGGTCAGCAGGGTGACGACGTTGGCGTCGATGATCGTGCTGATCCCGCGTTTGTAGCCGGCGCTGATCGCGCTCGCCATCGAGCGCCCGGCCCGCACCTCCTCCTTTATTCGCTCGAAGATGACGATGTTGGAGTCGGCGGCGACCCCGATCGTCAGCACCAGCCCCGCGATCCCCGGCAGGGTCAGGGTGATCGGGATCAGTTTGATCAGGGCGAAGAAGATCACCCCGTAGGCTCCGAGCGCGATCGAGGCGACGAGGCCGAGGAAGCGGTAGTAGAGGAGCAGGAAGATGACGACGAGGCTGAGGCCGATGATCCCGGCTTTGATCCCGTCGTGGAGCGCCTGGCTGCCGAGGGTCGCCGAGACCTGGGTCTCGCTGATCAGTTTCAGGTTGATCGGCAGGGCGCCGATCTGCAGGGTGGTCGCCAGGTCCTGGGCGTCCTGGAGGCTGCTGAAGCCGCCGGAGATCTGCGCGCCTTCACGCCCGTCGATGCCGTCGGGGTTTTCGGCAAAGTTGATGATCGGCCGCGTCTTCACTTCGTTGTCGAGGACGACCGCGAAGTGGCCGGAGAGAGCCGCCGCTTCTTCGGCGCCGACCGGGCCGATCGCCGACGCCTGCCCGCGCTGGGCGATCTGGCGCGTTACTTCCTGGAACGCTTCCCGACCGCTGTCGGTGAATTTGAACGAGACGACTGGTTCGTTGGTCGTCGGCGCGTAGGTCTGTTCCGGTTCGGTGATTTCGTTGCCGCTGAGCGCCGGTTTGTCCTTCAGCGCAAACCAGCCCGGCTCGGCGGTTTCGTCGAGCTTGCCTTCTTGGTCGGTGGGATATTCGGAGACCAGGATCGTGCCGGCGGGGACTTCGACCACGATCCCGTCCTTCGGTCGTTTCTTCCCCGTGGGGCTGATGTAGAGGTCCTTTTTCGCCAGCTCCGGCCCGGCGATCAGTTCGTGCGGCTCGGCTTTCTCAAAGAGGTAGTAGCGCGGTTTGGCGACCGAGCATTCGCTGCAGTCTTTGGCCGGTTCCTGGGCGGCGGCAAGCTGCGCCGCTTCATAGGCGGTCGGATAGGCGCCGGCGAAGATCAGCTGTTTGCTCTCTTCGCTGGTGACATTGCGTCCCGCTTCTTCCCAGCGTTTTTCGGAGGCTTTCCGAGGCCCTTCCGGTGGTTCGCGCCCGGGCGAGCCGCCGATCGCCTTCTCGGGGCCGATCAGGTTCGGCTCCCAGTCGTAGTAAAAGAGCTGGGCGGTGCTGCCGACCTGTTCGGCGGCGCGGTTGGCGTCGGTGATTCCCGGCAGGCTGACCGTGATCTCGTCGGTTCCCAGGCGCGCCACTTCGGGCTCGGAGACGCCGAGCTTGTTGATCCGCTGTTCGATGATCGAGATCGAGTCGTTGATGTCTTCGCTGGTGACTTCGGTCCCGGCGCCGGTGGCCTGCCCCTGGTAGACGAGCTCGAGGCCGCCCTGGAGGTCGAGGCCGAGCTTCGTCTGCTTGCTCGCGATCACCACCGCCGAGACCGCGACCAGGCCGACCACGAACAGGAGGATGAAGAGGTAGCGGCGGCCGGTTCCCATCTGGCTAGCCCTCCGGCGTGAGGACGAGGAGCAGGCCGCCGTCGTCGTCGTAGGCCGGGAACACGTCAGCGACCGCGCGCGCCGGCAGGTCGCCCTCCGCGTTCACCGCGACCCGCTTGCCGAGCGAGCGCACTCCCCACTCCAGCGAGGTCTCGATCGGGTCGGTGGTGCCGTCCTTGTCGGTGTCGGCGGTCTCACCGCCGTCGCCGGCG
Organism: Solirubrobacterales bacterium; assembly: GCA_035719145.1. Taxonomy (GTDB): domain Bacteria; phylum Actinomycetota; class Thermoleophilia; order Solirubrobacterales; family 70-9; genus VAYN01. The sequence goes on along the minus strand of DASTGL010000355.1, from coordinate 774 downwards.
TCGATCCAGTCGAGCCCGAGGACCTCGCGCACCGGACGACCGATCACGTCCTCGTCGGTCAGACCGGTCAGCTCGAAGCTGCCTTTGCCGGCGTCGATCACGCGTTCCTGCTTGTCGCAGACGAAAAAGGCAGCATTAGGAGCCGGATAATAATCGTCGAGTAATTCGAAGACAAAGCCGAAGCCGCATTTCGAGCAGCCCTTCGGTCGGGTGCTGAACCCTGCGGTCCGCTCCCCGCTCACCTCCCGGTGTCCGCAATTCGGACAGATGAAAAACGGCATAGGCGACAGGCTAGATGATCGTGTCTCGATCCGGATTCGCCCGGATTTAGAAGAGGCTGGCGGAGCCTTCGGGCGCGGGAATGCCGAGGTGGTCCCAGGCGCGCTGGGTGAGGACCCGGCCCCGCGGCGTCCGCTTCAGCAGCCCCTGCTGGAGGAGGTAGGGCTCGAGCACGTCCTCGATCGTGTCCTGCTCCTCGCCGATCGCGATCGCCAGAGTCGAGAGCCCGACCGGGCCGCCGCCGAACTTGGAGGCGATCGTCTCCAGGAGGGCGCGGTCGCTCCGGTCGAGGCCCCCCTCGTCGACCTCGAGCATCGCCAGCGCCGCCGCCGCGACCTCGGTGCCGATCCGGCCGCTGCCCTTCACCTCGGCGAAGTCCCGCACCCGCTTCAGCAGCCGGTTGGCGACGCGCGGCGTCCCCCGCGAGCGAGCAGCGATCGTCGCCGCCCCGCCGGCGTCGACGTCGACGCCGAGGATCCCGGCCGAGCGCTCGAT
>DASTGL010000354.1:0-5991 GCA_035719145.1 Solirubrobacterales bacterium | reverse complement strand
GGGAGGAGCAAAAAGACGGTAGCGGCGAGGATGGCGAGGCGTCGTCGCGTCACGGGAACCCTCCGGTTGCGGAAGTTCACGGCGTCACGTCCAAGCGGCTGCCCGGCCGAAGGGCCGGCGATTCCATGCGTCTATGCGAATGATGCTACACCCGGGGAACGGGATGCGGGAGAGAGAAATATTCCCGCCGGGGGACGAATCCGGTTGACAGCGACCCCCGTCGAATAGTAGGATCATTAATTCACGGCGCGGGGTGGAGCAGCCAGGTAGCTCGTCGGGCTCATAACCCGAAGGTCGCGGGTTCGAATCCCGCCCCCGCTATAGGACGAAAGGCCCGCAAATGCGGGGTTTTTGTTTGTCGTCTGCTGTAGACAATATATTTCAAAGATGGCTTTGGGGCAACGGATGGGGCAACACGAGCATCAGGAGACATTGATCCCTGATCTGGAAGTGATCCTCGCCCAAGAGGTGCTGTCCGGTGCCCCTGCGACCGTTCCTGCCGACGTGGCCGTAGATGCGACCGTCCCCGACGTTGCCGCCGAGGGCGGCCCCGGCGCTACCGACGTCGAAACTGGTGACGGCAATGAGCGCATTCCCTTTCTTGACCTGTTCGCCGGTGCGGGCGGTCTGTCCATCGGCCTCCATGCTGCGGGCTTCGAACCGGTTGGCGCTGTCGAGATCATGGAGGACGCGGCCAAGACCTACGAGAGCTACCACGACGTTGAGGTTGACCGACGTCGCCTGGAGAAGATCCCGGAGCGAGAGCTGCGCGCTATGCGAGGCAAGGTGGCCGTTGTCGCGGGGGGCCCTCCTTGTCAGCCATGGTCCACGGGTGGCCTTCGGCGTGGCGACCAAGACCACCGCGACGGCTTCACCGGCATGTTCCGCGCGCTCGATTTCATCAAGCCTGATGCCTTCATCATCGAGAACGTGGCTGGGTTGGAGCGCGGGAAGACCCGCCACTACTTCCTTGACCTACTTCATGTTCTAGAAGACGTGCTGGGCTACAAAGTCAAGGCACAAGCCCTCAACGCAGCTAACTACGGCGTCCCGCAGCAACGGCACCGCATGTTCATCGTGGGGCTGCGCCAAGGGCAGTTCAAGTTCCCGAGGCGAACGCATGGCCCGGGCCGTTCGAAGCCGTGGAGGACGGCGGGCGAGGTGCTCACTGACGAACCCGTGGGCGCTCCGAATCCGTCCATTGTCACCTACGCGAAGAACCCGGATCTGCGGCCAAGCCCGTACGACGGCCTCCTGTTCAACGGCGGTGGCCGCCCGATCAACCTCAACGCCCCCGCCCGCACGATCCTCGCTTCGGCAGGCGGCAACAAGACGCCGTTCATCGACACGCTAGGAGTGGTGCCCGAGTACCACGCGAGCCTGTGGGATGCCGAGCGTGGGAAGCCGCGGGAGGGCTACAAGGACGCCATCCGGGTCGGGCTCGTTCCTGGTGCCCGCCGCATCACCGTCGCGGAGTCGGCCGCCCTGCAGACCTTTCCCGAAGGGATGGAATTCGAGGGTCGGCGCTCGTCGCAGTACACGCAAGTTGGCAACGCCGTCCCGCCGAAGCTCGCCACGGCAGTCGGCAGGGCGGTCCGCGCAGCTCTGCTCGCTACGACATCTCGGTGAGGCCGCGCGCAGCGAGCGCTGACACGAAGTCTTGGACAAGCTGATCGTTCGCCTGTTTGTCCACTAGAAGCCTGTAGAGGCGCTCAAGTGCGAAGCGGCGATGCGGCTTGCCGAGCTGCGCCAAGATCGAGCGGACCTCTTCGCGCACGTCAAGGACGGCCAGGTCAAGGCCGGGCGGGAGAGCGTCAGCTATCTCCTCACCGGTCGCCTTGGCAGCGTCCCTGGCGAGGATGTGAGCTCGACGGAGGTCGTGCCGGCGGAGCGTGTTTTTCGCCTGATCGATTTTCGTGGTGTAGTCGTTGGCCGTAACCTCGTACGCCTCGGTCACCTGCCCGCGATGCTTCTCCTGCACGTCGGCGGCCGTCCCCGCTGAGGAGTCGGAGGCATTGAGGTTCTTCGTCTCTACCACGCCCGGCTCGCCAAGCTGCTCGCGCCATCCCTCCAGCAGCGCGGCAAAGATGAACTGCTCGTGCGCGCCAGCTGAATTTTGTCGCAGCATGTCGTCCAGTAAGGCGAAGATAGCCGGGAAGGTCAGCTTCGGAGTATCGAGCGCAGGCATGGCCGGAAGGTTGCGCGCCGTCGCCGCGATCCCGGCCGCTAGGTAGTGGAATGCAGCTTCAATGTGCGTGATGCCGAAGGCTTCGTGACAAGCCTGGCGGGTGGCGTCGCCGATCGTGTACCAGACTTCTTCGTCATCGCCCGTCGGCCGGTCATCGCTGTCTTGTTCAACTTCCGCAGGCAGCAGCAGGTCGCCACCCCCAGCACGATTAACAACGAACCTCGCCTCAGTTAAATTGGCCCGGGAGCCGCGCCGCAGCTCATCGACGGTGAGGTTGTACTGGCGCGCGACGTCGGCCAGAATCCACTCGGCGTCCAGCACCGGTTGCGATGCCCATTCCAGAATTGCCTTCCACGTCGCGTTCTTGCGATCGATATATCTCCTGACGCCCTTTACGCCCGTCTGAAGTGCCTCGGGAGACCCCGCGATGTGCAAGCGTGGGTAGATAGTCGAGCCGAGGTATTTCGAGGCACTCCGTGCCGGATTGTGAAGACCTTGCTCGCGCCAGTCGATTAGGTCGCCGTGCTCGACCTCCATGGCGAGCAGCGTCAGCATTCCATCGCGCACGGTGTACTCGCCTTTGGAGAGGAGCGCGTCAAGGTGGGGCTTCACCTCGTCAGCGGGGTTGGCCACGGGACCAAAGCCCCCTGCGACCATGGCCTCCAACGTGTCCTCTAGACGCTTCGCAATGTCGTCGCGGGAGGGCAAAGACATGATTTTCGGCAGGCTATCTTGCCCTCGACTCGGATGACTGACTATCCGCACCCCAGTAGCCCCGCCGTCACGGCGGCGATGAAGGGCAACCGCCGCGCCGACACGAAGCCGGAGGTAGCCCTACGTGCCGCGCTCCATGCGCGGGGGTTGCGCTTCCGCAAAGACTTCATGTTGCGCGCGAGCGATGGGACCAGAGCCAAGGTAGACGTGGTCTTCACGCGCGCCCGGGTAGCCGTGTTCGTCGATGGGTGTTTCTGGCATGGCTGCCCTGAGCACGGCCGCGTGCCCTCCACGAACCCGCAGTATTGGCCTGCCAAGTTTGCTCGCAACCGCGCCCGTGACGAGCGTGTGACGGCTGCTTTGGAGGCAGATGGATGGACCGTTATACGTCTCTGGGAACACGTCCCTGTCGTAGAGGCAGCAGAGCGCGTCGGCGCGGCCGTGTCTTGCGCTTGAGCCGGGCGCTGGCCGTTAACTACCTGCCTGCGTCACGTATCCAGGGGATTCGAAAGACCGCTTCCCAATCGTGCTGGAGGGTGGGGGTCAGGTCTACCCAGGAAGCAGCGGTGAGCAGGTTCCCGTACTTCTTAAACAGGCGACCGATCAGGTCGATTGCGTCGTGGACCTCGTTCAAGGTGAGGTTGCTGCCCCGCCTCGTCGGCGCGTCGGGCGGGGTTGCGGTCGGGGGGCCGTCGCCGCTGGAGATCATCCGGGCGTCCAGGTGCGCGACGTTGCGATCCACGTATTCCTTTACCCTCCGCGATCCCTCCCGGAGCTCCCGTAGATCAGCGGCAGCGATCGCCGGGTCCAGATGGTCGCCAACTTCGCCCGCGTACTGCTCTGCCCAGCCGTCCTCGGCGACTCCCCGCCAGTAGGGATCGTGATCGTTTTCGGTCCACAGGCCGAGCCACCAGTCGCGCGTCAGCAGGTCGGGCGTCTCGCCGACCTCCAGGATCAGCCGACCGAGACTCGCGACCTGGTCGTCCGTATCCGCCTGGCGTCGGACGGCGATCGCCTGGGTTTTCGCGTAGGTGTTGAACAGGAACTCCCACAGATAGGACTCGGTGCCTCGCAGATCCGGATTGCCGTTGACGATCTCCTCCATGCGCTTCCAGGCGAACCGCTCCAGGTGCATCGTGTAGATGTCGTCGGTGATGCCCTGCTCGAACCAACGGCGCCACTTCTCGACACGGGGGCCGGTCATAAGAGGATCGTTGCGGATCGCGTGGACCGCTGACGTCGCTGGGGCAACAAATGGGGCAACATGCCCCACAGATTCCAGCCGATCTCCACGTAGTGCGATCTCAAGTATTCGGCTTGAAACCTAGCTCCACCTAGTCCAGCCGATCCAGCAGATCAATCTCATAACCCGAAGGTCGCGGGTTCGAATCCCGCCCCCGCTATAGGACGAAAGCCCCGCTCATCAACCGCGACCACGTCGGCACACGGGATCTCGCCTCGCTCCACCCCGTCGGCGATCGTGACCAGGCCGGTCGGCGGCTCGTCGGTGAGGCTCGCTGGACGCACGACCGTGTAATCGAGGCCGCTCGCTTCGAGCTCCTGATCGGCTTTTGCCTTGGCCCGCTGCCGAACATCTGTCTGCCTGCGTTGGCCGGCTTGGCCCCACGATCCGATAGGCCACTATGCCCCGATCAGCAATTGGCTGGGGACTTACGATCGCCGTGCCGGTCTTGGCGGTCGTGGTCGGGATCTTTCTAGCCCGCAGTGACGGTTCAGGCATCGACGCGAAGGCCGAAGCCGCCGCCATCTGCACCCATGCGCAGCACGAAGTCGAACTATTGCCACGATCCCCGGGGAGCATCTCCCAGGGCCTCGAAATCGAGCGCGGGCTTGTTGAAATTCACGGACGGGAGCTGGCTCGGCTCCGGCAGCTCGCGCCCCGGCTCGGTGACCCGTTTCAAGATGGCGTGGTAGCCGACCAGCGGCTCTTCGCCGGGCTCTCGACGATGATCGCTCGTCCCGATTTCGTCAAGCTGTCGCTGACGCTGCCCGGTCACCCCAACCTTGCGCCGGACTGGCTCAAACGATGGCTCGCTCGGGAGCAGGGCCTCCAGGCCCTCGCCAGCAGCAAGTTCTCCCAGGCCGGCATTCCCGCCTGCGAGAAGTCACTCGGCTAGCGGTTCAGTATGTCCTTGTGATCACTTACTCCATGAGCCTCTCTGCCGACGGCTACGTCGCCGGACCCGATGGGAGCTTCGACTGGGCGGTGCCCAGTGAGGAGCTGCACCGGTTTCACAATGAGCGGGTTGCCGCGGTGGATGTCCAGCTGCTCGGCCGGCGGCTCTACGAGACGATGCTCGTGTGGGACACGGAGGAGTTCTCCGACCCGGTGATGGCGGAGTTCGCCGAGATCTGGCGGCCGCTGGAGAAGATCGTCTTCTCGACCACGCTGACCAGCGTCGAGGGCAGCAATCGCTTGGCCACGGGAACGCTGGAGGAGGAGATCGGCGCGCTCGGCGAGCGGCGGATCGCGGTCGGCGGCGCCGGCCTTGCGGCTGAATGCATGCGCCGCGGGCTGGTCGACGAGTTCGAGCTGTTCGTCCTTCCGGTCGTGGTCGGCGGCGGCACGCCGTACTTCCCGCCTGATGTGGCGATCGACCTCGAGCTGGTCGAGACCCGCACCTTTGGCGAGACGGTGTACCTGCACTACCGCCGGGCGAGCTAGAGACCAGCTGACGGGGCCTGCGACTCAGTGATGGTGGCGATGCCCGCCCCGGACCGTCCACCACGAGTCCCAGGTGATCTTGAGGATGACGGCGGTTATCGCCAGTCCGATCAGGGGGTCGGCGATCGGCAGGCCGAGGGCGACGACGACGGCGCTGGCGACCACCGCCAGGCTCACGTAGGAATCTGCACGGGCGTGGTTGCCGTCGGCGATCAGGGCCGGGCTGTCGAGGCCGCGGCCGGCGCGGGTGCGGATGATCGCGGCGATCCAGTTGCCGCAGAACCCGATCAGGCCCGCCGCCGCCAGGCCGCCGAGGTGCGTCGGCGTCTCGGGATGGACCAGCCGCCCGATCGCCTCGAACCCGGCAACGCAGGCGGAGAAGAAGATCGTGGCGACGACGAAC
>DASTGL010000353.1:0-8837 GCA_035719145.1 Solirubrobacterales bacterium | reverse complement strand
GGCGCGAGCGATGGGCGTTTCCGGCCCCCATCCGCCGGTGCCGCTCGACAGCGAGGTCTCGATCATCGAGACGGCGCTGCGCGAGAAAGGCAGCGCCAACCGCCGCGAGCTGAGCCGCCGGGTCGGCGGTCGCTACTGGGGGCCGGGGCGCTTCAACGAGGCCCTGCGCGAGGCGATCTCGCAAGGACGGGCGAGACGCCTTCCCGGCGGCGAGGTCGCCCCCGCCGATGGGCCGCGGGCGAAGACGGGGGCACCCAGCGCTAGCTGATCGCGAGGCCGTACCTGCTTGTCGGTATGGTTGCCCCGACGGCAATGCCGTCGCGCTGCACGGCTTCGGACTGACGCCCTCAGGGCAGCGACGTTGAAATAGCTAAACGCGCCCGATCTTTTCCATGCTGTGAACAGCGAGCAGACCCCTAGAAGCGCAGACCAGTCGAGTCCGGGACCAGGCGAGGGCCTGGCCAGCGAGCGCGTGCTCTGGGCGCGCTTCGTCAAAGACCGCGACCCGGCGATCCGCGAGGAGCTGGTGCGACGCTACCTCCCATTCGCCAAAAACCTCGCCCTCCGCTACCGCGGCGCCAGCGAGTCCTTCGACGACCTCCTGCAGGTGGCGAGCCTCGGGCTGGTCAACGCGATCGACCGCTTCGACCCCGACCGCGGCGCCCCCTTCACCGCATTCGCCTCGCCGACGATCCTCGGCGAGCTGAAGCGCCACTTCCGCGACCGCGTCTGGACGGTGCGGGTGCCGCGCGGCCTCCACGACCGCATGGCCGAAGTCGAGAAAGCGATCTCCGAGCTGACCGTGCAGCTGCAGCGCTCGCCTTCGGTTCCCGAGATCGCCGAGCGGCTCGAAGTCGACCCGACCGACGTCCTCGAGGTGCTGGAGGCGAACCACAACCGCCGCCCGCTCTCGCTCGACCGCCCGGTCGGCGGCGAGGACTCCGAAGAATCGCCAGCGGCCGAGTGGGTCGGCGACGAAGACTCGGGCTACGAGCTCGTCGAGGACAAACTGGCGCTGGAGGGAGCCCTTCCCCACCTCGACGAGCGCGAGCGCCTCGTCCTGCAGCTGCGCTTCGTCGAGGACCTGACGCAGTCGCAGATCGCCGAGCGAATCGGCCACTCGCAGATGCACGTGTCCCGCATCCTCCGCCGCACCCTGGAGCGGATCCGCGCCGAGGTGGCGGAGCAGAGCGCGGCCGCCGGCGAGAACGACCGCTGAGCGCCGCGGCTAGCTCGCTGAGAGCGAGGAGATGCCGACGACGAGGTAATCGCCTTCGTCGCCCTCCTCGATCCGCAGCTCGTCGGTCAGCGCCTCCAGCGAGCCGCCGACCTCGGGGAGCTCGAAGCTCGCCCGCAGCCGCTCGGCGCCGCCTTGGGTCATCGGCCCGACCTTGAGCTCGATCCCCTCCGGCAGCTCGGCGATGCTGAGCGAGACGTGGCCGTCGGTGAAGCCCTGCGGGGCGCGGGCGGAGATCGCGTCGCTCAGCAGCATCGTGTCGGAGAGGCGGTCGACGCTGATGTCCTGTCGGGCGGCCAGGGCTGACAGAGCCCGGCTCAGCACCGGGCCGACGATCTCCGGCGGACCAACCCGGATCCGGGTGGCGTCCTCGGCCGTGACGGCGAAGGTCGAGCCGTTTTTGGCGCCCTCCTCGCGCGCTTGCAGCGGCAGGTGCATGCGGATCTCGGTGCCTTTGTCGGCCCCGCCCTTGATTTCGAAGCTGCTGGAGAGAGCGGCGATCAGGGTCAGCCCGATGCGCAGGCTGGGACGCTCCACGTCGGGGCGCGGGCGGATGCCGCTGCCGTGGTCGCGGATGACGACGGTGACCCCGTCGCCGTCGCTCTCGGCCTCGACCTCGAGCGGCCCGGGCTCCATGCCTGCGTAGGCGTGGACGACGACGTTCATCGAGGCCTCCGTCACCACCGTCTTCAAGTCGGCGAGCGAGGCCTCGTCCATCCCCAATCGTTCGGCCAGGCCCGCTAGGGCATGGCGCACCACGGCGACGTTCTCGGCCCGTGCCGGAAGGGACATCTGAAGCCCAGAGCGATCGTTAGTTGAGGTATTCAATGTTCCAGCCTGCCCCCAGGAACCGTGAGGCTCGTTAACGGAGTCGCGAGCATATCCGGCTGCCTCGCATCAAGAGGTGCTTACCCCTGGCACGGACAGGCAAAACGCTGTGCAGGCATAGCATCATCCTGCGGTAGGATCGACGCGGTGAATCCGGCCCCTTTCGAAGTAAAGGTAGGAGACCTTGACCGTGGCGTCCGGGCGATCTCTGTCCGCGGCGAGCTCGACCTGAGCACGGCTCCGGAGCTCGAGGGACCGCTGGAGCAGGCGCTCGACAGCGGCGAGGGATCGGTCCTGATCGACCTCTCCAGCTGTGAGTTCATCGACTCCACCGGCATCGCCCTGATCGTCCGCGCTTGGCAGCGCCTCGACGGCGACGGAGACGGCCGCGCGCTCGTCATCTGCACCGGCAACGACCAGGTCCGCCGCGTGCTCGAGATCACCGGCCTGGAGCTCTCGATCCCGGTCCACAGCACCCGCGACGAAGCGCTCGCGGCGATGGCCGGCTGAGACGCCCTATCTCCCCTCGGGGCGCGTTCCTCCCTGCATAGGAGTCCGATCGGCGGGGTAGCCGAACCCGGATGTCCCCTCAACCTCGCCGTCCGCGTCTCCCCCGGGAGCTGTTCGAGACCCGCAGCCATGCCTGGCAGGCGCTGGGCCTCGGCGACGAGCTGGCGCCGCGGTTCACCAAAAGGCAGTTCGGCGGCCTGCTGCTGGCGCTGCTGCTGATCGCCGGGACGCTCTTCGTCTACTACAACCGCAAGAGCATCGCCCCCGGATACGGGCAGTGGATCAGGGCGGGGACGGTGGTGGTCCTGATCGTCGTCGGCAGCGCCGCGACCCACTGGCTCGCGCGCGGCCTCTCCCCCCGCCTCTACCGGCGGCTCGACCCGGCGACCGCCGGCACCACCGGCTTCGTCATCCGCCTCCTGGCGACGACGGCGGTCGTCGTGCTGGCGCTGCGGATCGCCGGCGTCACCGCCAGCACCCTCGCGGTCGGCGGCGCCTTCACCGCGGTCCTGCTGGGCCTGGCGGCGCAGCAGGCGCTGGGCGGGATCTTCGCCGGCATCGTCCTGCAGAGCACGCGTCCCTTCCGGGTCGGGGAACGGGTGCGTCTGGTCGGCGGCGCGCTCGCCGGCTCGATCGAGGGCACGGTCTCCTCGCTCGGCCTCTTCTACACCACCCTCAGCCAGGGAGCCGACCGGCTGATGGTTCCCAACAACGTCCTCCTCAGCCTCGTCGTCGTGCCGTTGCGCGAGCCCGACAAAGTCGACGTCCGGGTGCGCTTCCCGATGCAGACGAGCCCGAAGCAGGTCGAGGACCGGCTGCTGGAAGCGATCACCGTGCCCACCCGCTACAAGCCGAGCGTCGCGCTGGAGGAACTCGATGCCGACGGGGTCGTCTTCCGCGTCAACGCGACGCCGCTGCGGCCCGAAGACGGGTCGAAGCTGGCCGACGAGGTGCTGGAGGCGCTGCGGCGCGAGGAACCGGCCGAGTCGCACCCCTCCTGATCGCCTTTCGCGCCCTCAGTTGAAGATCAGGATCGCCGCGTTGATTACGATCGCGAGGGGAGTGATCGTCAGGGCGAGGCCGCGGAAGAACCTGGCGAAGCCGCCGCGGTAGCGGATGCTCTCGAAGATGCCGAGGCCGACCACGTGGGCGAGGTTGGCGAGGGCGACGCCGATCGCGATCAGGATCGCCACGGCGGCCCAGCCGGTCTTGGTGGCGCTATCGGCAGCCACGGCGGCGGCGAGAATGGCGACGATGATCGTGCCGAGCAGGCCCGAAGCCATGCCGGCGAAGTCGGAGCGAGTGAGGCCGGGGATGTAGGCGCCGTCGGCGACTTCCCTGCCCGCGAGCGGGTTGACGGTGCCGCGGCCGGTCTCCTCGACGTCGACTACATGGTCGGGCTGGTTCTCGGCGTGCTCGAGCACGACCAGCCGCAGCGGCGGCTCGATCGATTCCTGGGCGCGCTCGTAGAGCCCGTTCTCGTACCACTCGGTCTGCCCCTCGGCGTGCTCGAAGATCAGCACCTCGTCGGCCGGGGCTTTCAGCAGCGCGTCCTGGGCCGCCTGCACGGGGTCGGGGTCACCGACCTCGCCGCTGACCTCGACGTCGCCCTCGCGCAGCGTCCGCAGTACCCGCTCGAGCCGCTTCTCAGCTCGTTCGCGTGGCTCGTCGATGTCCCCGAGCGTGTGGTGGAGGGGGTCGGCCTCGACCGCCGGCACCACCACCCGCACCTCGACGCCGCCGCCGTTGGAGGTCGCCAGCAGCTGTTCGACCGGCTCGGGGCCGTGCAGCTCGTCGGTAACGATCGCAATCACTCGATGGGGCACGGCGGGCCTCCTACTCGTCTTGATGGATCTCCTGATCCGGTTCGCCGTAGGCGGTGTCGGTGGGCTCCTCCGGGCGTCCGGCGTCGCGGTTCGGGAAGCGTTTTTCATCGCCGTGCTCGGCGTTATCGACCAGCTCGGCCTCGGCCAGCTCGAAGCCCTCGGCCTCGCCCTCGCCACCCTCGATCAGCGGTCGTTCGGCGGGGTCGACGCCTGGGTCGTCTGGCGCCGGCCCACCGATCTCGGCGGCTTCGGCGGCGGCGGCGTCGGCCTCTTCCTCGGCGATCGGGTCGCGCTCTTCCTCGGGTCGCATCTCAACGCTCATGATGGCCGACGCTCGCCCCAAATGCCAGTCGGGGTGTCGTCCTCGTTGTGGGGCTGGCGGCCCGGCTGCTCGGGCGGCGCCAGTTTCTCGTCGGCACGACGGTTCGTCGCCGCCCACGCCAGGAAGGCGACGAAGCCGATGACGAAGACGATCAGCGCGAAGATCGGGGACCAGGCGACGGCGATCAGCGCCAGCAGGATGATCAGGGCAATCGGTATCAGGTACATGCCCGGCGGTTACCCCTGCCGCCCAGGCACGAAACGCGCCCCGTTCGTTTTCCGCCGCGCCGCGAGAGGGTAGTCGCGAGGTGCACGCGCAAGCGATCGAAGGAGTGACCGAAATGGGTACTCAGGAGACCGGTCAAGTCACCGGCACGAAGGACAAGGACTACAACGTCATCTGGTTCGTCGAGCAGTGCCTCAGCAACGTGCTGCGCCTCGACACCTACATCGAAGACGCCGAGCGCGACGGCGACTCCGACCTGGCGGACTTCTTCCGCCGCGCCCAGGAGACCAGCCGCAAGGGCGCCGAGCAGGGCAAGGATCTGCTCCGCTCGCGTCTCTCTTCCTGACGCGGAGCTGTCTTCGCGGCGAGCCGACCCGGTCGGCCCGGCTCTAGGAGCCGGAGCCGGCCGAGGCGGTCGCGGCGGTGCGACCGGCTTTCCAACCGGCCACGGCGCCGAGGGCGCCGCCGAGGCCGAGCAGGGTGGCCGTCCGCATCGGATCGCGCTTCAGCTTCGAGGCGGTGCCGTGGGCGGTGTGCTTGGCGGCCGCCTTCGCGGCCTTGCGGGCGATGGTGTTCTTGGCTGACATGCAGAACCCATACCCGGCGCCCCGGCCCCCCTACACCAGCTCCGGGACCGTCAACCCTTCGCGCAGCGAGATCGCGTTCGGAGGCGCGAATTCCTCCCAGTCGTTGTTGAAGTAGGCAAAGACCTCGCGGCGCGAGCGCCAGGCCGCGATCCGCCGCCGCCAGCGCTCGATCTCCGAGGCCGAGTAGTTGCCGTTGCGGCCGCGGGCGCCGTGGTGGAAGCGGACGTAGGCGAGCTCACCGACCGGCTTTGCCTCTGGCAGCGGCCGGCGGCCGTCGTGCGGGATCACCAGGGAGGCGCCGTGCTCTTCCAAGAGCCGCATCACCGGCGGGGCGAACCAGCTCGGGTGGCGGAACTCGACGCAGTGGCGGGCCGGCGGCAGCAGCTCCAAGGCGGCGGCGAGGACGTCGTCGTCGCGGTGGAAGTTCCCCGGCAGCTGCCACAGCACCGGGCCGAGCTTGCCGCTCTCGCGCAGCGGCTCCAGCGGCTCCCAGAACCGCCGCAGGCCTGCTCGATCCCGCGCAGCCTCTTCATGTGGGTGAGGTAGCGGCTGCCCTTGACCGCGAAGAGGAAACCCGGCGGCGTCCGCTCGACCCAGCCTTCGACCGCCTCGCGCTTGACCAGCCGGTAGAAGGTGTTGTTGACCTCGACGGTGTCGAAGACCTCGGCGTAGCGCTCCAGCCAGCGGGCCGGCGGCACCCCTTTGTAGATGCCGCGGCGCCAGGAGTCGTAGACCCAGCCCGAGCAGCCGATCCGCACGTCTTTCATCGTCGCTTCGTTTATCCGTCTTGCCGCCGGGGATACCGGTTGGCATGCCACTGAACGCGATCCTCGACGTCGACGGGACCCTCGTCGACACCAACTACCACCACGCCCTCGCCTGGCATCGGGCGCTCCACGCGCACGGCCACCAGATCCAGATGTGGAAAGTCCACCGCCACATCGGCATGGGCGGCGACCAGATCCTCGACGCCCTGATCGGCGAGGAGGCGGCGGCTGCCGACGGCGAGGCGATTCGCGAAGCGGAGGCCGAGGCCTACAAGGAGATGATCGGCGAAGTCGAGCCGATGGAGGGCGCTCGCGGGCTGATCGAGAAGCTGCGCGAGGAGGGGAACACGGTGATCCTCGCCAGCTCGGCCAAGCAGGAGGAGGTCGACCACTACCTCGACCTGCTCGACGCCCGCGACCTGGTCGACGACTGGACCACCTCCGCCGATGTCGAAGCGACCAAGCCCGAGCCCGACCTGATCAAGGCGGCGCTGGAGAAGGCCGGCAACGACGATCCCTCGGTGATGGTCGGCGACTCGGTCTGGGACGTCGAGGCGGCGAAGCGAGCCGGGGTGCCGACCCTGGCCGTCCTCACCGGCGGCTTCTCCGAGGAAGAGCTGCGCGAGGCCGGCGCCGCCCAGGTGGTGGAAGCGATCGAGGAGCTGCGGGTTGACGGCGAGGCCCTGGCCGAACTTGCCAATGGCCAAGCTTCGTGGTGAACAGGCGAGGGCCTTCAGCCAGTCGGGTCGATGCTGATTGGCAAAAGGAAAGAGGGCCGTCCTGAGGCAGCCCTCTTTCCTTCAATAACGCGGTGCCGAATCGGCTATGTGAGGAGCAGAGTGCTCGGAGTTGTGACGACGTAGGACCCGGTCCAGGTGCCAGCAGACGCGCAGAAGAAGGTGTTGCTGCCGCTCTCCCGCTGCAGGGTCGTCGTGTTGACATCGAGCTTTGCCGGGGTGCCTCCTGTGAAGGTCCCGATCTTGACGGAGCCCGTTTCAGCGCCGTAGTAGCAGGTTATGCCCAGGCTTGTGATGATGATCCGAATCCTGGTGCTGCTGAAAAATACCTGGCCAGAATCATCGATTGTCACACTGCCCGAAGTGATGACAAGAGTGTGCTGAGAGCAGCCACCGAATATGAACGTAACCGTGGTCCACACAATGTGCGTGGTGTTGTTGGTATTGGCGGTTCCATTTGTCGTCGATTCGGTGCACGTGTCTTCGATCCCGGCTTTGAACGTCGACGACGTCCCTTTTTCCAACGTGGCCTGGATTTCGCCTGTGTAGTCCGTACCACCGGCCGACGTTGTGAGGACCGGTGCAGCTGAGGAACTGCCGGCGAACGCCATCAGCGAAGCAGCAGTCATGACCAACAGGCCGAGGATCTTCAGGTGCTTCATGTGATCTCCCCCTTTTGGGTTCCGGCGCGAGTGGCGCCGGATTGGACTGCTCCCTTGGTTTGGGAACACTTGGGGTTCTATCAGGGGCTTGAGTAGTAGTCAAGGGTCCTTGAGCGTGGTATAGATGCCTGTTCTACGACTGCCAATTCGAGCTGATGCGTGCTGGAGAAGGCGGGGCAGCGACGACTCCCCCGCTGAGGACGACCGTCAGGCCTTGGGCGAGCTGGCGAGGTAGACGGCGGCGAGGTCCTCGTCGCCGTGCTCCTCGGCGGCGGCATCCATGCGCGCGCGGATCGCCGCCAGCATCGGCAGCTCCAGGCCCGCCTCCTTGGCAGCGGCCTGCGCGAGGCCGGCGTCCTTCGCCGCCAGCGCCAGCCGGAACGACGGGGTGAAGTCCCGCTCCAGCATCGCCTTCGCCTTCATCCGCAGGTAGGGAAGATCGAGCGGCCCGTCGGCGATCGCGTCGAGGGCCAGCTGCGGATCGATCCCCACCGCCTCTGCCAGCGCCAGCATCTCGGCGGTTCCCTCGACGACGCTGACAATCCAGCTGTTGACGGCGACCTTGAGGCGGCTGCCGGCGCCGGCCTCGCCGGCCCAGAGGGTGCGTTTGCCGATCGCCTCGAAAAGCGGCTGCAGCCGGTCGCGGGCCTCCTCCGAGCCGGAGCCGAGGATCACCAGCTGCCCTTCTTCGGCAGGCTTCTTCGTCCCCAGGACTGGCGCGTCGACCAGGACGAGGCCGGACAGCGTGGCCAGCTCGCCGCAGCGCGCCGTAGCTTCGAGGCCGATCGTGCTCGCCTGCAGCCAGGTCGCCCCCTCCCGCGCCCCGGCGAGGGCGCCGTCGGGGCCTTCCATCGCCGCCAGCACTGCCGGCCCGTCGCTCAGCATCGTCAGGACCACGTCGCTGCCGGCAGCCGCCTCGCGCGGGGTCTCGCAGACGGTGACGCCTTCCCGCTCGCCGAGGTCGCCGATCTTCTCGCGGGTCCGGTTCCAGGCGCGGACCTCGAACTCAGGGGCAAGATTGGCGCCGATTCCGCGACCCATCGTGCCGCCGGCCCCCAACAGGGCGACGGTCGCGATGCGATCGGGCGCAGATGCCATCGGCCACCTCTTCCCCTTGGGGTCAAACCAAGAAACCT
>DASTGL010000352.1:0-4375 GCA_035719145.1 Solirubrobacterales bacterium | reverse complement strand
GAAGCGGAGGGGAGGTCAATTCCGGAGGAGGGGTGCCGACCCCCTCCACAGGGACCTCCTCCTTCAGCTGTCCTGCAACGGGACGCTGGCGGTTATCTCGGTGCCGTTGCCGGGGGTGGAGGCGACGGCGATCTCGCCGCCTAGTAGCTCGATGCGCTCGCGCATGCCGCGGAGGCCGCGGCCGGCGGTGTCGGCCGCGGCGTCGAAGCCGTCGCCGTCGTCGCGGACGAGGATGCGGATCGCGCCGTCGTTCTCTCTGGCGCTGACCTCGACCCTCGAGGCGTTGGCGTGCTTGACGATGTTGGTCAGGGCCTCCTGGACGAGCCGGTAGACGATCCGGTCCTCTTCGCCGCTGCGGCTGTCGGAGACCTCGATCTCGGCCTCGATCTCGGCGCCGCTGCGGGCGCCGCTCTCTTCGGCCAGCGCCTGCAGGGCGCCCGCCAGCCCGAGCCGCTCCAGCGCCGCCGGGCGCAGGTCGTTGATCAGCCGGTTGAGCTCGTTGATCTGGCCCTCGAGCTGGGCGATCGCCTTCTCCGCCGCGCCCTCGATCCGCTCGGCGCGCCCCTCGCCGCCGCTCTGCAGCGCCGTCGCCAGCTGGATCCGGATCGCCGCCAGGTTCTGCAGGGTGTCGTCGTGGAGCTCGCGCGCCCAGCGCTCGCGCTCGCGCTCGGCCGACTCGACCTGCTGGCGCAGCCGCTCGGACTCGACCGTCTGCGCGGTCGCCACCGCCGTCGCCGCGCTGGAGGCGAACGACTGCAGCAGCCGCTCGTCCTCCTGGTCGAATTCGAGCCCTCCCGCTTCGCGGTCGAGGGCGACGAGCAGGCCGACGGCGCGGCCGCGGAAGAGCATCGGCACGACCAGCGCCGTCTCCGCCCCGAGCCGCTCCCGCAGGTGTGCCAGTGACGGCGGCGTCCCGCGGTCGAGACGGTGAGAGACCCGCTCCTGGATCGCGCCGCCGAAGACAGCGTCCTCGATCGGCACTTCGAGGCTCGCCGCCTCGGCGCTGACTTCGCCGGCGGAGGTAGCGACGAAGAGGTGGTCGCCGCGGTGCAGGAGGACCAGCAGCGCCCGCGCCTCGACCAGCGCCCGTGCCCGTTTGACGATCAGGTCGAGGACGCGCTCGACGTCGGTCTCGCCGCCGACCGCGCGGGCGATGTCGACCGAGGTCTCGGCCCGCCGCAGCGCCTGCTCGACCTCGGCCTCACGCTCGCTCAGGCTGGTGTAGAGGCGGGCGTTCTCGATCGCGATCCCGGCCCAGCTCGCCAGCGTGATCGCGGCGTCCTCGTCGCTGTCGTCGAACTGACCGCCGCCCTGCTTCTCGGTCATGTAGAGGTTGCCGTAGGTCTCGCCGCGGACGGCGATCGGCACCCCGAGGAAGGAGTGCATCGGCGGGTGGCCGGGCGGGAAGCCGTAGGCGTGGGGGTGGCGTTCGACGTCTTGCAGCCGCAGCGGCTTCGGCTCGCGGATCAGCTCGCCGAGGACGCCGCGCCCGCGCGGCAGGTTGCCGATCCCGCGCCGCGTCTCCTCGTCGATGCCGACGTTGATGAAGCGTTCGAGCTCGCGCCGTTCGGGGTCGAGGACGCCCAGCGCCGCGTAGCGGGCACCGGTCAGCTCCCGCGCCGCCTCGACCACCGACTGCAGCACCGCCTCGAGGTCGAGCTCGGAGAGCAGGTTGCTGCCGACGTCGATCAGCCGCCGGAAGCGCTCTTCTTCGATCTGGTGCGCCGATTGCTCCGAGTCCCTCATGCTTGCCAAATACTCCCACCGATTCGACGCATTTCGGAAGGGCGGGGGACGCAGGCGTAAGAATGCTGCGCCATGGAGGGCAAGGTGAGCGTGGGAGAGACCCTGCGCGAGACGTTCGCGGTCTACCGGGCCCATGCCGGCGTGCTGCTGCCGCTGGCGTTCTGGCTTTTCTTGATCTCGGCTGTCGCCGAAGCGCTGACGCTCCACGTGCTTGCCCTGTTCTGGCTCGCGCCCGTCGTCGGCTTGACGGTCGTAACCCTTTACCAGGGGACGGTCGTCAGGCTGGTCCAGGACCTCCAGGACGGTCACCGCGACTCCTCCGTCCAGGACCTGATGCGCTCCGTCCTGCCGGTGTTCTGGCCGCTGCTGGGCGCCGCCTTCGTCGTCGCGTTCGGCGTCATCGGCGGACTCGTCCTGCTCGTGGCGCCGGGTCTCTATCTGCTGGCCATGTGGGCGGTGGTCGCTCCGGTGATCGTGGTCGAGCGGTGTCGGGTCTTCGACGGTCTCGGCCGCTCGCGCCAGCTGGTCCGCGGCAACGGCTGGCCGGTGCTGGGAGCGGTGCTGGTCGGCTTTCTGATCGGGGCCGTCGCCTCCCTCGGTCTGAGCCATCTCGCCGAAGCGATCTTCGACGGGGAGATCGTCCACCTCGTCTTCAGGGTCCTCGCCCAGACCCTGGCCGCGCCGATCGCGGCCCTGATCGCCTCGGTCCTCTACTTCCGCCTGCTGGAGATCCACGCGCGGCGTCCCGCGACCCCGGCCGCGGACGATCTCCCCCCGCGCCTGCCTACGGGCCTGGCGGAGGGCTCAGTGCCGCAGCAGCCCGGCGACGGCCTCGGCTAGGCGCGCCCCGCGCGGGGTCAGCGTGTACTCGGTGTGGGGCGGGCGGCCCGGGACCAGGTGCCGCTCGACGATCCCGGCCGCCTCGAGCTGCTCCAGCCGCTCGGAGAGCGTCGTCGGGGAGACGCCCGGGAGCGACTGGCGGAACTCGTTGAAGCGGACGGCGCCGCTGGAGCAGGCGTAGATCGTCGCCATCGTCCAGCGGCGCTCGAGGATCCCCGCGGCGGCGCGGAGCTCCTGCGGGACCGGCGTGCAGCTACGGCAGCGGGGAGACACCTCTGGCCCCCTAAGCCACCCTGTCATCGCCGACGGGACGATTTCGGTCCATATAGGACCGTTTTCGGCCCGTCGACCCGTCTTGCTCAGGCTCCAGCGCCAGCCCGAGGACCTCGTCGATGCTCATCACCGGGTGGAAGGTCATCTGCTCGCGCACCTCCTCGGGGACCTCGTCGAGGTCGCCGCGGTTGCGCTCGGGCAGGATCACCTCGGTCAGCCCGGCGGCGTGCGCCGCCAGCACCTTCTGCTTCAGCCCGCCGATCGGCAGCACCCGGCCCTGCAGGGTGACCTCGCCGGTCATCCCGACCGTGTGCTTCACCGGCCGCCCGGTCAGCAGGCTGACCAGCGCGGTCGTCATCGCGGTGCCGGCGCTGGGGCCGTCCTTGGGGATCGCCCCGGCGGGGACGTGGAGGTGGAACTCCCGCTGGAACGCCTCGGCCGGGATGCCGAGCTCCTCGCGGTGCGCCCGCACGTAGGAGAGCGCGATCCGCGCCGACTCCTTCATCACGTCGCCGAGCTGGCCGGTGAGGACGAGACCCTTGTCGCCGTCCATCGCCGTCGCCTCGATGAAGAGGATGTCGCCGCCGGTTCCGGTCACCGCCAGGCCGGTCGAGACCCCCGGGATCGCGGTCCGCTCGACCGACTCCTGGAAGTGCTTCTGCCGGCCGAGCGCCTCGCGCAGCGCCTCGACATCGATCGCGATCTGGGTGTCCGCGCTGCCGGAGGCGATCTTCGTCGCCGCCGAGCGGATCACCTTGCCGATCTCGCGCTCCAGCCGCCGCACCCCTGCCTCGCGGGTGTACTCGGAGATCACCATCCGCAGGACCTCGTCGGAGACCTCAATCTCCTCCGGCCGCAGCCCGTTGCGCTTCAGCTGCCGGGGCAGCAGGTAGCCGCGGGCGATCGCCAGCTTCTCCTCGGTCGTGTAGCCGTCGAACCCGATCAGCTCCATGCGGTCGAGCAGCGGCGCCGGGATCGTGTCGACCATGTTCGCGGTGGCGATGAAGACCACCTCGGAGAGGTCGACCTCGACGTCGAGGTAGTGGTCGCGGAAGGTGTTGTTCTGCGCCGGGTCCAGCACCTCGAGCAGGGCCGCGGAGGGGTCGCCGCGCCAGTCGGCGCCGACCTTGTCGACCTCGTCGAGGAGGATCACCGGGTTCATCGTCCCGGCGTCGCGCAGGGCGCGGATGATCCGCCCCGGCAGGGAGCCGATGTAGGTGCGGCGGTGGCCGCGGATCTCCGCCTCGTCGCGGATGCCGCCGAGGCTGATGCGGACGAACTCGCGCCCGAGGGCGCGGGCGATCGACTCGCCGATCGAGGTCTTGCCGGTGCCGGGCGGTCCGACCAGGGTGAGGATCGCGCCGTTGGCGCGCGAGTCGTCCTCGATCTGGCGCTCCTCGCGCAGCTTGCGCACGGCGATGAACTCGGTGATCCGTTTCTTCACGTCGTCGAGCCCGGCGTGGTCGGCATCGAGCACCTCGCGGGTGTGCGCCGGGTCGAGCCGCTCCTCGGAGCG
>DASTGL010000351.1:0-2206 GCA_035719145.1 Solirubrobacterales bacterium | reverse complement strand
TCTGGGCCAGCAGGGTGGCGGTGGTGGTGCCGTCACCGGCGACGTCGTTGGTCGCCGTGGCGACCTCGCGGACGAGCTGGGCGCCCTGGTTCTCGAAGACGTCCTCGACCTCGACCTCGCGGGCGATGGTGACGCCGTCGTTGGTGATCGTCGGCGCGCCGAACTTTTTGTCGAGCACGACATAACGACCTTTGGGGCCGAGGGTCACCTTGACGGCGTTGGCGACGGAATCGACGCCGGCCTGCAGGGCCCCTCGGGCATCCTCTGCGTACTTCAGCTCCTTGTGAGCCATATGTTCTGGTCCTCCTTGGTTACGTAAGTCTGGGTGGGGGCTAGGCGACCTTGGCGAGGACGTCCGACTCGCGAAGCACGAGCACCTCTTCGCCCTCGACGGTCACCTCGGTGCCGCCGTATTTGGAGTAGAGGACTTCGTCACCCTCCGCGACGTCGAGCGGGCGGCGGCTGCCGTCGTCGGCGACCGCGCCGTCGCCGACGGCGATGACCTTGCCCTTCTGCGGCTTCTCTTTGGCGGTGTCGGGGAGGACGATCCCGCTTGCGGTCGTCTCCTCCTCCTCTACCGGCTTGACGATCAGCCGGTCCCCGAGGGGCTTCAGCTTCATCCGTGAACCTCCGTTATTCGGTCAGTGATTTGGTGGGAAAGTCGAGAATCGCCGTTGCAGAGCCAAATGGGAGGCCCGACGGCCTTTGGCACTCTCATGGTGGGAGTGCCAACAAGAGGAAAGATAGCGATGTCGACGCGCCGGTCAAGCCCGGCCCAGGGAAAAGCCTCAGTCCGCGGCCAGCAGGCGGCAGCCGAGCAGCTGCGCGATCCCTTCGCCGCCGCGGCGCATCACCCAGTCGTGGTTCCACTCGAAGGCGGGGCGCAGCAGCGGCGCCATCAGGTTCATCCAGGGCTTGGTCGTACGCACGTTCCACTCGTAGAGGACGGCAGTGACGCCGTCCTGCTCGTAGAGGCGCCAGCGGCCGATCCCTTCCAGCTCGCCGACAGCCCGTCCCTCCATCAGGGTCGGGTGCTCGATCCGGGTCGTCGTCACCTCGAACGAGACCCGGTAGGGAAGCAGGCTCTTCCAGACCATCCGCGAGACGCTGCCGAGCCCGTCGCCGTTCTGTCCGGGCCGCAGTTCGGTCGCCTCCTCCACACCGCGCCACCAGCGAGGCCAAGCGGCCTGGTCGTGGATCGCCTCCCAAACCCGCTCCCGGGGCGACTCCAAGAGCCAGGTGGTGAGGAACGCGTATTCCGCCATCGCGCCTAGCCTACGAGGCTGGCGCGATCACGGTTCAGTTGTGATGAGGGGTCTCGCCGTTGCCTAGATGCGACGGCGATGGCTCGGTGATCTGGGAGAAGCGGATCACGGTGACCAGGTCGCTGGCTTTGACCTCGCGGCTGTAGATCTGCTCGAGGAAGCGGATCTCCTCCTCCAAACGGCGGAACTCGGGGTTGTCGTGCTCGATGTCGCGGCGGCTGAGGTCGCCGGCCTTCTTCACCTCGACGTCGTCGATCACCGCGGTGAAGATCTTCTCCCGTGGGCTGTGGCGGAAGCCGACGGTGACCCAGACGACCTGCCCGCGCTCGTACTTGTTGCTCTTGTCGCCGAGGCGGATGGTCGCCGTCTTGCGGCCGCGCTTGAGCTGGTCGATGAAGACCGCGGAATAGAAGTTCAGGACGTAGATGCCGCCTCGCATGAGGCTGCGAGCGTATATGAGAGGACCCGCCGCAGGGCAGGCCGGCCGCTCCTGGCCGACCTTTAGCCCTATGGACGAATCTCTGGTTTAAGTCGAGTTTTTTCCCCGTCCTCCGATGAAGGGGTCGTGGCTGATGCACGCCGTTCCTCCCGCCTGCTGCTCCCGGCGCTGATCCTCGCGACCGGCCTCTTCCTGCTGCTCCCGCTCGCCGGCCAGGCGCTGGCGAAAAAGTGCGACGGCAAGAAGGTGACGATCATGGGCACGCCCGGCAACGACCACATCGTCGGCAAGAAGGCCAGCGACGTGATCTACGGCGGCGGCGGCAACGACGTCATCACCGGCGGCCCCAACGGCAACGACACGATCTGCGGCGGGCCCGGCGACGACACGATCGTCGGCGGCCGCGGCTTCGACGACCTCCAAGGCGAAGGCGGCGACGACAACCTGCAGGGCGAAACCGGCTCCGACAACCTCGACGGCGGCGAAGGCGACGACAAGCTCT
>DASTGL010000350.1:0-2042 GCA_035719145.1 Solirubrobacterales bacterium | reverse complement strand
GTATCGGGTTTTCGTCCCGTCGGCAGGAGGTTGGCGGCTAGCCGCGGATCGCTTTGCCGACGATGTGCTTGACGCGGGTGCGGTCGCGCTTGCTGAGGTTGCCGGGGCGGCCCTTGGACTTCTTCAGCAGGTTCCAGAACTCGGTCTGCTCGCGCTTGGTCAGGTTCGCCTCGAGGCGCTCGCGGCCCTTGTTCGCCAGCCACAGCGAGGCGACCCAGACTTTCGCCCAGGGGACCCGCTTCCAGAGGTGCGGTGCGGCTTTGCGCGCCAGCCAGAACGGCATCCGGCCCTCGCGGCTATTCGACCACTTCGACGGTGCCGTGCATCGTCGGGTGGATTTCGCAGTGGTAGGTGAAGGTGCCGGCTTCCTTGAAGGTCGCCGAGCCGAGCTTGCCTTCTTCGATCGTGCCGGTGTCGAAGCTGCCGTCGTCGGCGGTGGCGGTGTGGGGCGCGCTGTCCTCGTTCTGCCAGGTCACCTTGCCGCCGACCTGGACCACGACCGGATCGGGTTCGTAGGCGAATTCGACGATCTGGACCTTTTCGGACTTCTGGGCCTCGCCGCTGGGGGCGGCTTCGCTCTCCATCGACTCGCTTTCCGAGCCGGTTTCGCCTTCGGGGCTTTCGGCGCTGCCGGATTCTTGCCCGGCGGGCGCCGTTTCGGGTTCGGAGGAGGAGTCGGAGCCGCTGCTCCCGCAAGCCACGAGGCCGAGGGAGAGGGCGACCAAGGCAGCGGTAAGCAGCGACTTCGATCTCATCGATCACCGCTACCCACTCGCCCACGAGCAAAACAGGGTCCTCGCGGGGATCGTCGCCGGGCGCGATTAGCCTGCGGCGGGTGATCACCGGGCCCCGCGGGCGCTGGGCGACGGTCGCGGTCTGGCTCCTGCTCGGAGCCGCCGGGCTTCTCGCCCACGCCCACATCGACGACGTCACCGCCGCCGGGCAGAGCAGCTTCCTGCCGGCGGACGCGGAATCGACGCGGGCGGTGAAGGCGCTGCAGCACGTCTCCGGAGGCGGCGAAGAGGTGCCGGTGGTGCTCGTCTTCGAACGCCGCGGGGGGCTGACGAAGGGGGACCTGCGGGCGATCGGACGGCTCGGCGACGGCCTCGACCGGCTGGCGCTGACCGGGGCGACGCCGGTGATCGACCCGTTCTCCGGGGCGCCGCGCTACCGGCGCGACCTCGCCGCGGTCTCGCGGGTCGCCAACGGCGTCGGGCCGCTCTCGCGCGACGGCGAAGCGGCGCTGCTCTTCCTCGCGCTCGACGCCGAGGACCGCGGCGCCGTCGTCGACGGGGTCGACCGGATCCGCGCCTACCTGCGCGCCCACGCGCGGCCGGGGCTGCGGGCCTTCGTCACCGGGCCGGGCGGGATCGCCGCCGACCTCGAGGCGACCGCCTCCGAAGCCGCCCACACCCTCCTCTTCGCCACCGTCGGCCTCGTCCTAATCCTGCTGCTGCTCGTCTACCGAGCACCGGTCCTGGCACTGCTCCCCCTGATCGCGGTAGGCGCCGCCTATCTGGTCGCGGTCGGGGTCGCCTACCTGCTAATCGAGGCCAACTGGATCGTCGTCAACGCCGAGGGCACGATGCTCCTCCTCGTCCTCATCTTCGGCGCGGGGACGGATTACTCCCTACTCCTCGTGCACCGCTATCGAGAGGAGCTGGAGCGAGGCGCGTCAGTGGATGAGGCATTGCCGCTGGCGGTGCGGGAGAGCCGATCCGCTCTGCTCGCTTCCGGCGGGACGGTGATCGCCGCGATGCTGGTCCTGCTGGCCGCCGACCTGGAGTCGACCCACTGGCTCGGCCCGATCCTCGCCCTCGGGATCGCCGTTATGCTCGCCGCCGCCTTCACCCTTCTCCCCGCCCTGCTGGCAATCCTCGGCGACCGCGCCTTCTGGTCCCCCAGATCGCGTGGTTCCTTTGTCGGCCCCCGCACGACAAAGGAACCACGAGATGACCAGGCGGACCTCACCCTTCGTTCGCGTGGTTCCTTTGTCGGCCCTGGCACGACAAAGGAACCACGCGATGTGTGGGGGCGGGGGG
>DASTGL010000349.1:0-2081 GCA_035719145.1 Solirubrobacterales bacterium | reverse complement strand
GGGGATCTCGCCCCAGGCGATCGACGCGTAGCCGGGTGAATCGCCGGATGCCGCCCCGGGAATCCGGCGTCTCGGGGGCGATCGGCCTGAGTTTGCGGTCCGTGGGCACATTTGGGCCGGCGAGGTCGCGAGAGCCCCTTGATTCCATTGGCTTTCCGGCCGCCGGAGGCGGGTAGCCGGGCCGAAATGCGTGGGCACACGACCTAGCTGTGTTGCCTCGACGCGCCGCCACAGACACGCTACAAGCGTGGGCATGTACCTTCGGACCACCCGGCGGCGGAACAAGGACGGTTCGGTGGTGCGCTACTACGCGCTCGCCGAGAACGTCCGCCATCCCGGGAAGGGCTACGTCGAGGCCAGGGTGGTGCACAGCTTCGGTCGCGCTGACCGCCTCGACCGCGCGGCCTTGGAGCGGCTGGTCGCCAGCATCCGGCGGATCCTGGAGGATGCCGGGGGCGAAGCCGGCGCGCGTGACGGCTCGAGCGTGGGCGGGATCGCGATCGAGGCCGCCTTCGAACTCGGTGTCGTGCACGTGGCGCGAGCCCTTTGGGCCAAGCTCGGCATCGGCGAGGCGATCCAGGCCCGGGTAGCGGAACAGCGGCTGCAGGCGCCGCACGCCGCCGCCCTCCTGGCCATGGTGGCGCAACGCCTCGACCGGCCGGGCTCCAAGCTCGCCTGCCACGAGCGCTGGCTCGACCGGGTGTGGCTGCCCGAGGCGCGCGACCTCGGCCTGCACCAGCTCTACCGCGCCCCGGACCTCCTGGCCGAGCACGGCGACGCCGTCGAGCAGGCGGTGTTCTGGCGCGCGGCCGACCTGTTCAAGCTCGACGTCGACCTGGTGTTCTACGACGGCACCACGGCCTGGTTCGAGACCGACGAGGAGGACGTCGCCGCCCACGAGTGGCGCGGGCTGACCTTCGAGCCGCTGCGCCGGCGCGGGCACAGCAAGGAGGGCCGGGACAACGACCCGCAGGTGGTGATCGCGCTAGCCGTCAGCCGGGACGGGGTGCCGGTGCGCTCCTGGGTGTTCCCGGGCGCCACGCCCGACGTCACGACGGTGCGGACGATCAAGGACGACCTGCGCGCGATGCGGCTCGGCCGGGTGCCGTTCGTGGGCGACGCCGGGCTGTACTCGAAGGCCAACCTCGACGAGCTGGCCGAGGGGGCCGGGCGCTACGTCCTGGCCGCGCCGATCGGGCGGGTGAGGGAGATCCGGGACGAGGTCCTGTCCCATCCGGGCCGGTACGCCGACGTCACGCCCAGCCTGCGGGCCAAGGAGGTGGTGCTCGGCGAGGGCGAGCGCCGCCGGCGCTACGTCCTGTGCCTGAACGAGGAGGAGGCCGACAAGCAACGCCGGCACCGGGCCGAGGGCCTCGAGGTCCTCGAGGCCGAGCTGGCGAGCCTGAAGGCGGACCACCCCAAGGCCGCCTGCCGGCTGATCGCCTCCAGGCGCTTCGGTCCGTACCTCAGCCGGGACGACGGCGGCCGGCCTTATCTCGACCGGGAGAAGGTCCGCCGGGCCGAGCAGCTGGACGGCAAGTTCGTCCTGACCACCAACGACGACACGCTCTCGGTGGCCGACATCGCCCTGGGTTACAAGGGCGTGTGGGTCATCGAGAGCTGTTTGCGGCGGATGAAGACGACCGGCCTCGCGGTACGGCCGATGTTGCACTGGATGCCGCACCGGATCACCGCGCACGTCAAGCTCTGCGTGCTGGCCCTGATGGTCCAGCGCACGGCCGAGATCGCGACCGGGCTCCCTCGGCGCCGGCTCGCCGGCACGCTCGAGCGGCTCAAGGCCGTCCGCTACACGAGCGAGGGCCGGACCATCGTCCAGGCCACGACCGTCGGTCCCGAGCTCGCCGACGTCCTCGGGAAGCTCGAGGTTCCGGCGCCCGAGGCGATCCTCGCCGTCGGCTGATCCGCCCGGCACCCCCCAACCTGTAGGCACACGCCGATCGAGGGCGTCGCGCAAGCGCCTGAGTTTGCGCCGCTATTCCAGTCCGTTCACCACAGACCGCAAACTCGGGCCTGACCTGCCCGGCCTGCGGCCACCGCGGCTTCTGTCAGCTCAGGACCCG
>DASTGL010000348.1:0-9086 GCA_035719145.1 Solirubrobacterales bacterium | reverse complement strand
AGGTGCCGGGCCTGCTCGTCGCCTGCCCCTCGACCCCGGCCGACGGCAAGCGCCTGCTGAAGGCGGCGATCCGCGACCCCAATCCGGTCGTCTTCATCGAGCACGAGAGCCTCTACGGCACCCGCGGCGAGGTGCCCGACGAGGACGGCGAGCCGCTGCGCTTCGGCGAAGCGGCGGTGCGGCGCGAGGGCGACGACGTGACGATCGTCGGGGTGCTGAAGATGGCGCAGGTCGCCGAGAAGGCCGCCGAGCAGCTGGCGAGCGAGCACGGCGTCGGGGCGGAGGTGATCGACCCGCGGACCCTGCGCCCGCTCGACCTCGACACGATCCTCGCCTCGGTCCGCAAGACCAACCGCGCGGTGATCGTCGAGGAGGGCTGGCCCCACGGCGGCGTCGGCGCCAACCTGGCGACCCTGATCACCGAGCAGGCCTTCGACTACCTCGACGCCCCGGTCCAGCGGGTCACCGGCGCCGACGTCCACATGCCGTACTCCAAACGCCTCGAGCAGGCGGCGATCCCGCACGAGGAGCACGTGGTAAGCGCCGCCCTGGCAACGCTCCAGGGCGCGCGGTAGAAACACGCTGCCGACGGGACGATTTCGATCTATATAGGCCCCTTTTCGTCCCGTCGGCAGGGATTCAGCAGGTCTTGCGGGCGCCGGTCACCGCGTTCCAGGCTCGGCCGACGCTGAAGTCGGCGTCGACGCGGAAGACGCCGGGATGCGAGGCGCGGGCTACGGTCCAGTCGCCGCGGCGGAGGATGCAGCCGCTGCCCTGGGAGATCGACCAGTAGGGGGTGAAGCTGACGCGTACGAGGAACTCGCCGGGGCGCTTGACGTCGAGGGCGAAGCCCTGGCGGCCGATCCAGCGGGTCTCGGCGGCGGCGCCGGCGAGCGGCGTCACCAGCGGCTTCGGGTCGCGGACCGCGTAGATGCGCCAGTGGTCGGAGACGAAGCGCAGGTCGAGGTAGGAGGGTTCGGCAAGGATCAGCCGGCGCTCTTCGACCGAGGAGTAATCGAGCGGCGCGTCCGGAAGGGCGACGTAGGAGATCGCGTTGGCGCGCAGCCAGGCGCCGTAGGTCGCCGCGCTCAGGCGCTCGTCGCTGTCGTAGAAGAGGTCGTCGCGGGTGGTGTCGAGCTGGCGCAGCCAGCCGCGGGCGAGCTCGAACTTCGGCGCCAGGTAGGCCGACTCCCAGTGGTTGGTGGTCGGCGGCACCTCGATCCGGGTGCCGCCCGCGCCATGGGCGCGCAGCCAGCGCGCGGCCGGGTGGAAGTAGGCCGAGGTGGTCGAGGGGTCGCCGACCGAGCGGGCGATCTGGGTGACGCTCGCGGTCAGCTGCCAGTAGAGGCTGCCGGCGATCGCGAGGACGAGAACCGGGGCGAAGATCCAGGCCGGGACCGTGGGGCGCGGCCGGCGCGAGAGCAGGACGGCGGCGAGGACGGGGCCGCCGAAGAGGGCGCCGAGGCGGACGGCGTTGCCGCCCATCGCGTTCGGCAGTAACCAGATCAGGGTCGAGGCGAGCAGGTAGCCGACGATCACCCGGCGCAGCTGCCGCTCCTCGGCGCGGACTCCCTGGGTGAGGACGAGGGCGCCGGCACACCAGAGCGGGATCGCTATGTAGGAGGAGGCGACGAAGGGGAAGTGGCCGGCTTCGGGGAAGGCGAGGTTGGGGGCGAGGGTGAGGACGAGCGCCGTGGCGCCGGCGCCGAGCGCGAGGGTTCGGGGGCGCCGCCCCGGCTCGACCGCGCCGAGGATCAGCACCCCGGCGAGAAAGGCACCGGCGACCGGGCTCGCCATCGGGCAGGCCGCGGCGGCGAGTAAGGTCAGCGCCGTGCGCTCGAGCTGCAGGCAGCGCAGCGCCGCGAGGCCGAAGGCGACGCCGAGGGCGAAGGTCAGCTGCCCGTCGGCGAGCAGCGTGACGACGCCGGCCGCGAACCACAGCGTCGCCCAGCGCGCCTCGGGCCCCCAGCGGTCGCGGACCAGGCGGTCGAACAGGTAGGAGGAGGCGACGACGGCGCCGGTCCCGACCAGCTGCGGCCCGAGCAGCGCCGCCAGCGGCGGGAAGAGGAGGCTGTAGGTGAGGGTGTAGTGGCCGCCGTACCAGCTGCCGTTCCAGATCGCCAGCCCCGCGCGCTGGAACAGCTCGGTGCGGAACACCTGCGCCGCCAGGTCACCGACCGGCGGGCTCCAGATCAGCATCAGCAGCGCCAGCAGCGAGCTCAGCGCCACGGCCGGCAGCCATTCGGGTCGAAGGGGCTTGGAATGGACCATGGGCGCGGCCAAAGGATAGGGCTGCCAACTGCAACGATTCGTAAATGGCCGACGAGATCCTGGTCAGGCGCCTCGGCGTCGTCCCTTATCTGGAGGCCTGGGAGCTGCAGAAAGAGCTGGCCGAGCAGCGGCGCCGCGGCGAGGTCCCCGACCTCCTCCTGCTGCTCGAGCACCCCCCCACCTACACGCGCGGCCGCCGCTCGCAGCCGGAGGAACTGCCGATGGGGGTCGAGTGGTACGAGGCCCAGGGCATCGAAGTCCACGACAGCGACCGCGGCGGCCTCGTCACCTACCACGGCCCCGGCCAGCTGGTCGCCTACCCGATCGTCGACCTCGGCCCCTACGGCGACGACGTGCTCGCCTACGTCCGCGGGCTCGAGCGGGCGATCATCGCCGCCCTCGCCGCGGCGGGCGTCCCGGCGCAGACGATCCCGGGCTTGACCGGGGTCTGGACCGAGGGCGAGCCACCGCCGACGATCTCACCGACCCCCGCCCGCAAGATCGCCTCGATCGGCCTCCACGTCAGCCGCGGCGTCACCACCCACGGCCTCGCGGTCAACGTCGGCAACGACCTGCAGCCGTTCGAGTGGATCGTCCCCTGCGGGATCGAAGGCGTGGCGATGACCTCGCTCGCCCGCGAGCTGCGCGAGGGACCTGATCTACCAACTTTTGGAACCCAGTTTGTTGCTGCGTACTCACAGATCTTCGAGCGAAGAATCCCTGCCATAGAGCCAAAAAAAGGGAAATTTTAGTCGCGATAATCGTTGCAGCTCGCATATTGGCGAGTGACAAATGGCGCTCATACCTTGTGGCACTTGGTGACCCTTGGGGCTACGCTGAATACCAGCGCGTACCGATCAGGGAACGCGTTCCAATTTGGGGAGGCGGTAGCCCAATCGAGGCCGATTCACAATTGCTTTCCGGGGACCACACATCGGTCGGGCACCTGCTCAAACTGCTGGGCACCGGGGCCAACGGACCGATCCTGATGGCCCTCGGGCCGCGCTCACTGCGAACCAAGAAGCTGACGGAAAAAATTCCGGTCTACGCGCCGCGCACCGTGTACCGCCACGCCCGCAAGCTTGCCGAGATCGGGCTGGTCAACCGCGAGGAGGTGGCCGGCGTTCCCTCGACCGTGATCCACAGCCTCAGCCCCGCCGGTCGCGACCTCTACCGCCTGCTCGAGGATTATGCGGAGGTCGCAGCGCCCTGGACCTCGAGCCCGGGCAGGGGAGAAGGGCTGTGGACAATCTACGGCCTGATCGGGGAGATGTGGACATACGGCTGGATCGACGAGCTCGCCAACGGAGGGCGCTCCGCCACCGACCTGGCCGGAGCGACGGCGGACATGACCTTCCACCAAGCGAGCCGGCGGACCCATCAGCTGTTGTCCTGGAGCCTCCTCTACGAGAGCGCCGCGCGCGGGCATCGCAAGCGCTACAAGCTGAGCGACCAGACCCGGCACGCAATGGCGCTGATGGCGGGGCTGGGGCGCTGGCGGCAGCAGCACGTCGAGGGGGCGGCGAGCGGCGGCCTGACGGTCTCCGAGATGACGGTGCTGCTGCGGACTGCGCTGCCGCTGCTGCAGCTCCCCGAGCACCAGGGCCGAAGCATCAAGGTGGGGATCGTCGGCCTGTCCGGGGAAGACGGGAAGCGCGGATCGGGCGCTCTGACGGCCCACGTCAGCCCTGGGGGGGCGATCCGCTGCGTGAAGGAACGGGCCGCCGAAGACGCCTGGGCGATCGGCACCGTCGACACCTGGTTCGCAGCCCTCCTCGACGGCGTGCGGGACGGGATGCGGGTGGGGGGCGACCTCGAGTTCGTCGACGTATCCCTGGCGCGGATGCATCAGGTCTTCTGGGGTTCGCCGACCACGGTGGGCGCTCGCTAGGCTCAGTCGAGCCGATGAGCGAGACCGCCGAGCGCATCCACGTCACCCGCTCCCGCGCCAAGCCGGGCGGCACCGCCGCCGAGGCCGACGGCACCGTCCCCTTCCGCCGCGCCCGCAAGCCGCCGTGGCTGAAGGTGCCGGCGCCGGGCGGGCCGAACTACCGGCGGCTGAAGGAGAAGATCGGCTCCGACAACCTCCACACCGTCTGCGAGGAGGCCAACTGCCCGAACGTCGGCGAGTGCTGGGAGCGCGGCACCGCGACCTTCATGATCCTCGGCGATGTGTGCACGCGGCGGTGCGGCTTCTGCAACGTCCAGACCGGCAAGCCGACCTGGAACGACCCGCTGGAGCCGCTGCGGGTGGCGAACCAGGTGAAGGCGATGGGGCTGCGCCACGCCGTCGTCACCTCGGTCGACCGCGACGACCTGCCCGACTACGGGGCGAGCGCCTTCGTCGGCGTGGTCCGCTCGATCCGGATGCTGGCGCCCGAGTGCAAGGTCGAGATCCTCACCCCCGATTTCCGCGGCCAGGAGATGCCGCTGGCGAAGGTGATCCACGAGCGGCCCGACGTCTTCAACCACAACGTCGAGACGGTGCCGCGCCTCTACCCGGTCGCCCGCCGCGGCTCCCAGTTCCTGCGCTCGGCCCGGGTGCTGAAGATGGCGAAGGAGATGGGCGGCAGCGACGTCGTCACCAAGTCGGGCCTGATGGTCGGCCTCGGCGAGTCCTTCGAGGAGATGGTCGAGACCTTCGGCCTCCTCCGCGAGCACCACGTCCAGGTCCTCACCGTCGGCCAGTACCTGCGCCCGACCGAGAACCACCTCCCGGTCGTCCGCTACTGGCACCCCGACGAGTTCGCGGCGCTAGAGCGGGCCGCCTACGACCTCGGCTTCGAGTCGGTCGCCGCCGGCCCCCTGGTGCGGTCGAGCTACCACGCGGACCAGAACCTGCCCGAGGGCAAGCGGGCGGAGAGCCTGCTGGCTTCCTGAGATTTCGGCCGCACACCCACGCGCGGCACCTACAATCCGCTCTAAGGGGCCATAGCTCAGTTGGCAGAGCGCGTCGCTTGCACCGACGAGGTCGCCGGTTCGAATCCGGCTGGCTCCACTCCCGGATCGACGCTGAAGTCGGGCTCGAGGTAGTCGCTCGCATCCCGGATACCTAACCGCTGACCGTTACGGGCCGGCTGAAGTCGAAGAGTCAGAGTGGCCCGTCCTGCGCCCAACTCGCGCGAGGGGCAATAGAAGCAGTGTTCGCTCGTGCAGTCGTAGACGGCGATCCAGTCCACCGTCTCCGCGGTGTAGCGCTTGGTGGCGCGCACCTTCCCGTTCGTCAGAGAGTGAGACCTACAGCGCACGAGGATGATCTGCCCGTCCGAACGGGTGTGCTTTGACCTGCACCCGATGCAGCCGCCCCTCGTAGTCCGCGATCAGGTCGTAGTCACAGTCCTCGCCAAAGGGAATCGAGATACGGCAGCCGCGATCGATCAGGTCGGCGGCTACCTTGAGCTCCGCCAGATCGCCTTTTCTCTTCAGGGACGCCACCGCACTGACCCTACGACAAAAACATTCACTCGTGGCGCACAGGAACGTGCCAACTTCGTAAACGATTCAGCGCTAGCCGTTTAGCGGCTGGCGCTGCGGATCAGTCGAGGTCGAAGTCCTTCGGAGGCTTCTGCTCGAACCAGAGCTCGTCGTCCTCGGGGGCGTCCTCGAGGAAGTCGGGAGTGTCCTCGAGCACGTCCTCGTGGCCGGTGTCCGGGTCGTAGTCCGGGCGCGGAGTCTCGTCCTCATCGTCCTCAGCCTCGTCGTCGGCGATGAGGGCGGAGGGCTCGGCCACCGGGGCCGGGATGTCGTGCTCGTCGGTCAGCGGAGGAAGCTCCTGCTCGTCGGTGAGGGGTGCCTCAAGCGCCTGGTCGAGCTCGTCGGAGAGGCGCTGGTCGCTCCAGAACTCCTCGTCCTCTTCGTCCTCCTCCTCGGCGAGGGGGACGGCGGGCGGCTCGGCCCGGGAGGCCTGGATCTCCGCCACGGGCTCGGCGGCCGGGGCGTCCTCGCTGCCCATCTCGGCCTCGATGTCGAAGAGTTCGGTCGGCTGCTCGGCGATCGCCTGGCGCTCGCGGGTCTCCTCGCCCGGGCCGGCGTCGGCGTCGGCGGGTGCCTCCGCGGCCTGCTCGACGACGATCTCGTGCTCCATCGCCGTCTGCTCGATCTCGGCGGGGGGCTCCTCCTCGGCCGGCGGCGCGGCCTGCGCGGCGTCCTCGGCCGGCGCCAGCGGCGCGTCGGCCTCGGGCTCGATCGTGTCCGTCGCCTCAACCCGCGGCTCCCCGCGCCCGACACCCTCCGGCGGGGGCGGCTCCTGCAGGTCGGCGATGTTGATGCGGCGCCCGCTCTGCTCGGCCGGCTCCGCCACCTCCGGCGTCGCCATGAACTCGGTCGGCGCCTCGGAGAACGGATCGGGCTCCTCCGGGCGGCCGGGCGGACCGAAGGCCTCGTCCTCGAGCTTTTTCAGCTCAGCCTCGTCCGCGCCATGGGCGCGCTTCAGTTCCAGGTGCTCTCGAATTGCGTCGTCGAGGATGCTCATGCCAGCTACTCCCGCAGGAGGCTTTCAAAGACTATGGGGTTATCCTGTCGCTTGCGAGGCAATGGGACCAACTTCCCATCCCGCAGAGCCCGGGGCTATAGCTCAGCTGGCAGAGCGCCTGGATCGCACCCAGGAGGTCGGCGGTTCGAATCCGCCTAGCTCCATCGCCCAAAGCCCCTGCACGTCGCAAGATCGGGTTTCGGCAGCCGTTCAAACTGAGACCCAAATCCCGCTCCCGATCAGGCAGAAACTGCCTGATCGGCCAATGTGCGGCGATTGCCCTTGATTCCGCTCGCTTTGGCCCGCGACCAGAACTAAGTCGCCTACATCGGGCTTGTCGTCGAAACCGGGGCCGGATTGCGAGATGGCCGCCATCGCGTTGAGCCGCAGGGTTATTAGGTGCGCCCTGTCAAATCGACATTTCATGCCTTCTTTCCGCAGGATGAGCATACCAGTACGTTAGTTGTGACCTGTTAGTAGTAGGGGAAATTGGGCCTAATCAAGAGAGGCAGAGTCAGGTGCATCTAACGAACATGTCGATCAAGAACTTCCGCAACTTCAAGGAAGTGGATTTCCCGGTTGGACCAGGCGCCGTCGTCGTCGGCGAAAACCGCAGCGGAAAGAGCAACCTGATCCATGCCCTTCGGCTTGTCTTGGATCCGAGTCTGCCCAACTCCGAGCGCATGCTTCGCCCTGAGGACTTTTGGGACGGCCTCTCTGACGGATCCGAGGGCTGGGACCCGATGAAAGCAGGGGAAATCATTGAGATCGCCGTTGAGTTCGGCGACATTGGTGACGATCCCGTGGCCTTAGCCAGTCTCGGCAAATGCCTAATAGAGGGCGATCCGATGATCGCCCGCGTGACTTACCGATTCGCACCCGTAGACGTGGCCGAGCCGGACCCTCAGCATCCGGTCTATGACTGGAGCGTGTTTGGAGGTGAGGCCGACGACCACGACTTCAACTTTGAACTCCGTCGCTATCTGCGCCTGACGTTCATGTCGGCATTGCGTGATGCCGAGCGGGACATCGCCAGCTGGCGTCGCTCCCCCCTCCGGCCTCTGCTTAAAGCCGCGATTGACGAAACCGACCGAGATGAGCTCGAGGAGGTGGTCAAGGCGGTAACCGAAGCCAACGATGAGATCCTCGGGCTGGAGGCCATCGGTGAACTGGGCACCAAAATCACTGAGAGGACGGTCGGGCTAGTCGGCGATGAGCAGGGCCTTGAGACTGCGCTTGGAATCTCGGCTGCTGGTGCCCAGCAGCTCGTACGTAGCTTGCGGATCTTCGTCGACGGAGTCGGCAGGCCACTATCGAGTGCGAGCCTCGGCACTCTGAACGTTCTCTACCTTGCCCTGCTGCAGCTCGAGCTCACGAGAGAGTTCGAGCTCAAAGATTTGGCTCACCTGATGATTGCTATCGAGGAGCCCGAGGCCCACTTGCACCCGCACCTGCAACGGCTCGTCTTCAAGGACCTCCTTCGGCCGGCTCCCGAGCAGGAACGGACGGTGATCGTGACGAGTCACTCACCACACATCGTCAGCGTTTCAGATCCACGGAACCTGGTCGTCCTCAGGCGCGACGGCCACGAGACCAAGGTCGGAAGCGGTCTGCACGCGGAGCTTGATGAGGTGGAGTGGGCTGACCTAGACCGCTATCTCGATGCGACTAGGGGCGAGCTCGTTTTCGCAAGACGAGCCCTGCTGGTCGAGGGGTTTGCCGAGACCGTACTCATTCCTCGTCTCGCGCAAGAGATGGATATTGACCTCGACAAGCTCGGTATCAGCGTCTGTCCGGTTCATGGAACGCACTTCGCCACCTACGTGCGCTACCTCGACGCTCTCGCAATTCCTTGGGCTGTCGTTACCGACGGTGACCCGACTTCCAAAGGAACGAGCCGAGGCAGTAAACGCGCGAAGTCGCTAGTCAAAGTCCTCGGTAGGGACGACGAAGACCCCGAGAACCTAGGGATCTTCGTCGGGGAGGTCAGCCTTGAGCCGGACCTAATCAGCGCTGATGATGAGAACCGAGACGCCGCTCTAGAAGTCATCCAGGACTACAGCTTCGGGTCCACCCTGACCGAGCTGGTCGTGTCCTGGGCAGAGGAGGGGAGTATCGATCCCGCGAACCTAAACCGGCTTCTTCGGGTCGTTGGAAAGGGTCGGTTCGCACAGCGTCTCGTGCAGACGGAGCGAACGCTACATCCTCCGGAGCACATCGCTCAGGCTCTGGAGTTTTTGGCGCCGTGAGTGC
This sequence comes from Solirubrobacterales bacterium, assembly GCA_035719145.1. Taxonomy (GTDB): domain Bacteria; phylum Actinomycetota; class Thermoleophilia; order Solirubrobacterales; family 70-9; genus VAYN01. The sequence continues at coordinate 91 of DASTGL010000348.1, read as the reverse complement.
TCTCAGCGACGCTCGCGAGCAGATCGCGGAAAACCCACGCCAGCAGGAAGCTTTTGCGGCGCGGGGTCACTGCATGGTCGTCGCTCCTCCC
>DASTGL010000347.1:0-12562 GCA_035719145.1 Solirubrobacterales bacterium | reverse complement strand
CCTACGACCTCTCAGTTTTGTACCGGAGTGGCGGTCTCGAGCTCTTTGCCGACCGCCTCGACTATCTCCAGGCCGTCGTCCTCCAGATCGCGGGAGCAGACGATCCGGAACCGCCCGGTCCCGATCTCGCCATCAGGCACCACCGGCAGGCCGCGGATCGTGTCCCAGCCGAGCCGCTCGACCTCGAAGGGGTTCATCCGCACCTCCGCCGCCGGGAAGGGGCAGTTCATGTTGTGCTGGTCGATCGCCTTGGAGATCGCCTCGAGGTTCTTCGCCTCCGGGGAAGCCACGCAGGAAGTGTAGGCGGCTGGAGCGTGCCACCGCATCCGCAGGACCACCCGCTCAGCCGCCGAATCCCAGAGGATGAGCACGACCCGACTCGAGGCCTTCTCCGACGGCGTCTTCGCGATCGCGATCACCCTGCTCGTGCTCGAGATCCACGTCCCCGAGCCCGGCAGCGGCGAGAGCCTCGGCCACGAGCTGCTGGCCCAGTGGCCGAGCTACGCCGCCTTCGTCGTCTCCTTCCTCACGATCGGGATCATCTGGATCAACCACCACGCGATGGTCCGCCGACTGCGCCAGGCCGACCACTCGATCCTCGTCTGGAACCTCTTCCTCCTGATGACCGTCTCCGCTCTCCCCTTCACCACCGCCCTGATGGCCGCCTACCTGAAGGAGAGCAACGGCGAGTCCCTGGCCGCCGCCGTCTACAGCGGCAGCTTCCTGCTCATGGGCGTCGTCTTCGCCGGCATGAACCGCCACATCCTCTTCGGCCGGCCCAGCTTTCTCGATGAGGGCTTGGACGAAGGCATGCGCCGCCTCGCCTTCAAGCGCGCCGTGGCCGGCCTCATCCCCTACGCGATCGCCACCGCCATCGCCCCGATCAGCCCCTATCTGACGATCGGAATCTGCGCCGGGGTGGCCGCCTTCTACGCCAGCCCGGCAGCCAGCGCCGCGGACGTCGCGCGGACGGGTTGAGGGCACCTGCATAGATCCCGTCTGCGTCCCGCTCCCGTCTCGCCGCCGTCTTACGATCAGGAGGTGAGCTTCGAGGAGCGGACCATCGCCCATCTCGACATGGACGCGTTCTACGCGTCGGTCGAGCTGCGGCGGCGGCCGGAGTTGAGGGGGAAGCCGGTGGTGGTCTGCGGGTCGGGCCCGCGGGCGGTGGTCACTACCGCGAGCTACGAGGCGCGGAAGCTGGCGGGCATTCATTCGGCGATGCCAGCTGCGGTGGCGCGGCGGCGGTTGCCCGACGCGATCTATATCCGGCCGGACTTCCCTGCCTACCGGGAGGCCTCGGGGCAGGTGATGGACATCTTGCGGGGGAACGTGGAGATCGTCGAGGTGGTGGGGCTGGACGAGGCCTATCTGGACCTGACCGGCCTGTTCTCGCCGAAGGCGACGATGCGGAAGGTGCAGACCGAGATCCGGGCGGTGACGCAGCTGACCTGCTCGGTCGGGATCTCGGAGTCGCGGATGCTGGCGAAGATCACCAGCGAGCTCGGCAAGCCGCGGGGGTTGGTGGTGCTCTCGCGGGAGCAGGCGCTGGAGCGGTTCGCGGACACCTCCCCCGGCCTGATCCCCGGGATCGGGCCGAAAACTGTCTCGCGGCTGGAGGCGATGGGGATCCGCACGCTGTCCGATCTACGGGGGCGCAGCCGCGAAGAGCTGGAAGCAACCTTCGGGCCGCGCTCCGGGGCCTGGCTCCACGCCCGGGGCGCCTTGCTCGACAACACGCCGATCACGCCCGAACACGAGACGAAATCGCAGTCGACCGAGATCACTTTCGACGTCGACGTCACCCAGCGCGCCGAGTTGGAGCGCCACCTGCACGAGCTCGCCGAGGAGCTCTGCCGGCGCCTGCGCAAACGCGAGCTCGAGGGCCGCACGATCGGGATCAAGGTGCGGCTCGACGACTGGACCAACGTCACCCGCTCGCACACGATCGAGGAGGCGACCAACGACCCCGCGGTCGTCGGACCGATCGCCCTCGACCTCCTGCGTGCCTACGACCCCCAGCGCCCGGTCCGCCTGCTCGGCGTCCGCGTCGCCTCCTTCGGCTCCGGTGAAGCGGCAACCGAGTCGGAGCCGACAGACGGTCAGCTCCGACTCGGCCTCGCCAGATGAAGTCGTGGTTCCTTAAGGACGCATACCGTCCGAAAGGAACCACGCGATTGGCTAGCGGCTTGCCAGGACCGTTCCGACGCCGGGGAAGCCGAGCTTCTCCTTGACGGCCGTGGTCAGGTCGTAGTCACGGCCGGCGACGTAGGGGCCGCGGTCGATTACCGGGACCGTGACCGTGCGGCCGTGATAGCGGAGCTTCACCTTGGTGCCGCACGGGAGCGTCTTGTTGGCCACGCCCATCGTCCCCGGCATCAGGGTGCCGCCGCAGGCGACGCCGTTGCCGTAGAGGCCGGGCCCGTAGTAGGAGGCGCCGGCGAGGCGATAGGTGGTCAGCTTCCGCGCCGGGCTCCTCGAGCCGCTCGTCTCGCGGTCGTGGACGCCGTAGGCGCGGACCGCGTAGCTGCCGGTCCGGTCGGGCAGCCAGCGCAGCGCGAAGGTCCCGTTCGCCTTCGTAGTGATGCCGCGCACGCCGGCGTCAGGACCGCGGAAGACGATCTTGACCCGGTGGCGGCCGCTCGGCCTCACCTTGCCGCGCACCGCCAGGCCGTTCCCCTTCAGCACGGAATGCGTGGTGAGGTGCAGGGAAACGTGGGAGCGCGACCGCTCGTGGTGTCGATGGCTCCCGGGCTGCGCCAACGCCGGCGTCAAGCCGATCGTGAGCGCAGCGGCAGCCGCCGCCGCGGGCAGGAGTTTTCGCATGTAGTCAGCTCGCTTTCATGCTGCCTACGGGGTTAGCTGACGGGCTCGCGAGCGCCGGCACCTCCGGCTCCCGCTACGGGCGGCACGCCACCCGATTCGCCCCGGCCGCGCTCTGGCGGCGGTGGGTCCCCCGCTCCCCCGCGCAGGGCGCGAGGAACTCGGCAGGTCGTTTAGCTAGTTCTCAAGGCTGAACACGTTAGGAAAGGGTTCGTTGCGCAAATGTGAGCGGACGCACACAGAAGGCTCATGAGCCCAAAACTGCAACAGAGCCTGAGGATTCGGCTTCGGAGCACGGTTTGCAGCCTTTACATATGACCTGGACAAACGTGCGACCATGTCCTCCATGGCGAAGCCCGAACGACTCACCGGCCTGGACACCTCCTTCCTGCACCTGGAGCGCTCCGGCGCCCACATGCACGTCGCCTCAGTCTCGATCTTCGAGGGCGAAGCGCCGACCCACCAGGAGTTCCGCGACCACATCGCCTCGCGCCTGCACCTGGTCCCCCGCTTCCGCCAGAAGCTGCGCTTCGTCCCGCTCAACCAGAGCCGGCCGGTCTGGGTCGACGACCCGCACCTCAACCTCGACTACCACGTGCGCCAGACCGCGCTGCCGGCGCCGGGCTCCGACGAGCAGCTGCGCAACCTCGCGGCGCGGGTCTTCTCCCAGCAGCTCGACCGCTCGAAGCCGCTCTGGGAGCTGTGGCTGGTCGAGGGGCTGAACGACGACCGCTTCGCGATCGTCGGCAAGAGCCACCACGCGCTGGTCGACGGCGTCTCCGGCGTCGACATCACCACCGTCCTCTTCGACCTCGATCCCGAGCCCGCGGGCGCACCGGACAAGGCGCCGCCCTGGCTCGCCGCCCCCGAACCGACCGACACCCAACTGCTCGGCGAAGCGATCAAGGAGCGGCTGACCAGCCCGAAGGAGATCTACCGCGGCGTCCGCGCCGCCTTCCGCGGGCCGCGCCAGGTCCTGCAGGGGCTCGGCGCCACCTCGAAGATGGTGACCGCCGGGATGTCGGCCCCGCACACGGTCTTCAACGTCGAGATCGGCCCCCACCGCCGCTTCCAGATGGTCCAGACCGACCTCGGCGACCTCAAGCGCGTCAAAGACGCCCACGGCGGCACCGTCAACGACGTCATCCTCTCGATCGTCGCCGGCGGCATCGGCAAGTACCTGCGGGCCCGCGGCCACGACACCGAGGGCCTCGAGCTGCGGGCGATGGTCCCGGTCAGCGTCCGCGCCGACGAGGAGCACGGCGCCCTCGGCAACCGCATCTCGGCGATGTTCGCGCCGCTGCCGGTCTGGTGCGAGGACCCGGTCGAGCGCCTGCACGTGGTGACGCGGGAGATGGGCGACCTGAAGTCCTCCGGCCAGGCGGTCGGGGCCGAGATCCTCACCAAACTGACCGACTTCGCGCCGGGGACGATCGCCTCCCAGGCGGCACGTCTGCAGCCGGCGCAGCGCTTCTTCAACCTTGTCGTCACCAACGTCCCCGGGCCGCAGTTCCCGCTCTACGTCCTCGGCCGGCGGATGGAGTCGTTCTTCCCGATGGTGCCGCTGGCCCGGCGCCAAGCGCTCTGCGTCGGGATCATGTCCTACAACGGCCAGGTCAACTTCGGCCTCGTCGGCGACTACGACGCGATGGCCGACCTCGACAGCTTCGCCCTCGACCTCGAGGCGGCGACGCAGGAGGCCATCAAGGCCGCTCCCAAAGCCGCCGCGAAGAAAAAGGCAAAGAAGCCGAAAGCGAAAGCCGCGGCCTCGAGCAACGGCTCCGGCCCGGTCGCGGCCGAGTCCCACTCCTAGTCCCGCGCGTCCTCCGCGCTAGCGGAGCAGTTCGCCGCTGACTTCGAACGGCAGGCCGTCCGTCAGGTAGAGCCAGTCGAGGCGGCGGGCGCTGAAGCCGCGGGCGCGGGCGTCGGCGTTGACGACGACGGCGGTGATCCGGGAGAAGCGGCCCGGTCGCGGCAGCCGCACCGTCAGCCGCCCTCCCCCCTGCTTGAAGTTGACCCGCGAGATCGTGCGGCCGTGCCGCTCGCTGCCGATCCGCCCGACCAGCGCCAGGCCGGCGGCGGTCCCGACCGGCGCCGTCAGGTGCACGACCACGGCGCGGCCGCGGGGCGCCCGCACCCGCAGCAGCTGGAAGGTGGTGTGGTTGAGGAAGCGGGTCAGCGGGCCGCCGCCGAGCGGCAGGTGTCCCTGGCGCGGCACGTCGGGGAAGAGGCGGCTCTCGCGGAACCCCTTGCCGGTCCGCCACTCGGGCACGTCGGCGGCGAACCGGGTGAAGTCCTGGCTGAAGTCGGAGGGCCCGGCGGCGCGGATCGCCCGTTCGTAGGCGGCGACCGAGAAGCCGCCCGGCTTGGCGTCGATCGCCCCGGCCCAGGCCTTGCGGATGATCGCCTCGCCGTAGCGGCGGGCCAGCCACTGGTTCCAGACGGCGCTGCCGTACTCCTTGATCGAGCTCGCGGTCAGCGGCGTTTCCCACAGCTTCACCCAGCGGCGGACGTAGCGCAGGTAGTCGTCGATGCCGTTGTAGACCTGGTCCTCCATCCAGGTCGCGGTCGACTCGGCGAACCAGGGGTCCTGGTAGGCGTCGTAGCCGAACTGGAGGATGTGGTTGTACTCGTGGGCGAAGGTCACCTCGAGGTCGTTGGTCGGCTTCGTGCCGGGGAACTCGAAGGCGCTGTAGTCGTTGTCGAGGACGAGGTAGCCGTGCAGGTGCCGCGGGATCCGCCCCCTTCTCGCCTGACCGCGGTCGGGCGCCGCGTAGCCGAACAGTTCGCCGCCGATCTGCGAGAGGTAGACGTCGGTCTTGCCGTTACGGCCGCCCTGGTGGCCGTCGCTGCGCGGCTCCCGCCAGCCCAGCTTCTCGTTCTCGATCTGGTGGACGTGTTCGGCGACCCGCAGCACCCGCTCGACGAAGTCGGGGACGCCGTCGCCGTTGCGGTCGCTGAGATTGGGGGCGTCGAGCCCTTGATCGACCCAGTGGACGCAGAAGTGCGGCGAGCAGGCCGGCGAGCCCTTCGCCTCCGGCACCGAGTAGGCGTTGCGGTTCGGGTCCGGGTTGTCGGTCGGCCGCGGCCGGTCTTCCGTCGGCCGCGACTGGGGCATGATGAACGGCTTCTGGGCCTCTGAAGCCACAGTCGGCGGGGCGACGGGCCGATTTCGATCTATATAGGCCCCTTTTTGTCCCGTCGGCGTCGAAGTGGCGTGGGCAGCGGGAGCCACGGCGAGGGCTATCAGCAGCGCCGCCGAGGTTCCGACCAGGTGGCGCCGGCGGTTCCGCATGCCCCGAAAACCCTACTGGGAGCAAAAAGTCGCTCTCCCGATGATGAAGATGATCCGCGGGTAATAGCCTCCGCGAGCCCGATGCGCGTAGCCCTCGCCCAGATCAACCCCACCGTCGGCGCGATCGACGCCAACGCGGCGAAAGTGGCCGAGTGGATCGGCCGCGCCCGCGACGAGGGCGCCGAGCTGGTGATCTTCCCCGAGCTCTGCATCCCCGGCTACCCCGCCGAGGACCTCTATCTGAAGCGCCACTTCCTCGCCGCCAACCGGCGCGCGGTCGAGGAGCTGGCGCGGGAGACGGACGGGATCACGGCGCTGGTCGGCTTCGCCGAGCCGGTTGCCGACCCCGCCGACGCCCGCCACGCCTACAACTCGACCGCGGTCCTCGCCGACGGCGCCGTGCAGACGGTCTACCGCAAGAACCGCCTCCCCAACTACTCGGTCTTCGACGAGCAGCGCTACTTCGTCCCCGGTGACGAGCCGCTCTCGATCGAGATCGGCGGGCTCGGCACCGGGCTGACGATCTGCGAGGACGTCTGGCTCCCCGGCGGGCCCGCCCAGGCCGAGGCCGAGGCGGGCGCGCGGCTGATCGCCAACCCCTCCGGCTCCCCCTACCACCGCGGCAAGGGCCGCGAGCGGGAAACGATGTTCTGCGAACGCTCGCGCGCCTACAACGCCTACTTCGCCTTCTGCAATCTGGTCGGCGGCCAGGACGAGCTGGTCTTCGACGGGCAGAGCCTCGTCACCGCCCCCGACGGCAGCGTGATCGCCCGGGCGGCGCAGTTCGAGGAGGAGCTGCTGGTCTGCGAGATCCCCGCGCAGGAGCCGGCGCACCTGGCCGAGCCGCTCGGCGACCTCGACGAGGTCTACGAGGCGCTGGCGCTCGGGCTCGGCGACTACGTGCACAAGAACGGCTTCAAGCACGTCGGCGTCGCCCTCTCCGGCGGCATCGACTCGGCGCTGGTGGCGATGCTCGCCGCCGACGCGGTCGGGCCGGAGGCGCTCTCCTGCGTCGTCATGCCCTCCCCCCACTCCAGCGGCGAGACCCAGCAGGACGCCCGCGACATCGCCGCCAACCTCGGCTGCGAGCTGATCGAGATCGAGATCGAGCCGATGATGGCCGGCTACGAGGAGGCGCTTGCGGGGCTGATGGGGCCCGACGGGGCGCCCTCCGCGGGCGAGGACGAGGTGCCGCGCGACCCGGCGCGCCCGTCCGAGCCCGACCTCGCCGCCGAGAACATCCAGGCGCGGATCCGCGGCAACCTGATGATGGCGCTCTCCAACCGCCACGGCTGGCTGGTCCTGACGACCGGCAACAAGAGCGAGATGTCGGTCGGCTACGCGACCCTCTACGGCGACATGGCGGGCGGCTTCGCGGTGATCAAGGACGTGCCGAAGCAGCTGGTCTACGAGCTGGTGCGGCGGCGCAACGAACGCGAGGGGCGCGAGCTGGTGCCGGCGAGCGCGATCGAGCGGGCGCCTTCGGCGGAGCTGCGGCCCGACCAGCGCGACGAGGACTCGCTGCCCCCCTACGAGCTGCTCGACCGCATCCTCGAGAGCTACGTCGAGCGCGACCAGGGCCGCGAGGAGATGATCGCCGCCGGGATGCCGGCCGAGACCGTCGACGAGGTGATCCGCCTGGTCGACCGCGCAGAGTACAAGCGCCGCCAGGCGGCCCCGGGAATCCGGATCACGCCGCGTGCCTTCGGCAAGGACCGGCGCCTGCCGATCACCAACAGGTTCGGCGGCTGAAACTAAGCGCCCGGCCGAGGGCGTACGGCCATCGTCATCCGCGCGAGAGCGCAGAGCTTGCCCTCGTCGTTCAGGACCTCGCACTCCCAGATCCAGGTGGTGCGGCCGCGGTGACGCGCCTTCGCCCGCACTTCCACCGATCCGGAGGTGACGGGACGGATGAAGCTGACGTCGATCGACTGGCCCATCGCCGTCATCCCGTCGTCATAGACGGCGCCGGCGGTTGCCCAGGAGCAGACGCTCTCGACCAGGGTCGACATCACCCCGCCGTGCATCAGCCCGAACGGCTGGCGGAGGTCGTCGCGGAAGGCGATGCGCGCCCGGGCGTCGTCGGGGTCGTGGTTCAGCCACTCGGTCCCGATCAGCTCGTCGAGATGCTGCGGCTTAACCTGAGCGTCCTCGTTCACAGCTGGGCACCCTAATAGGCTTGCGCCCTCGTGGCCCTGAGTGACGACCAGAAAGCGATCCTGCGGCTGCTCGCGCAGCGGGGGGCGGCTGGCTACGACGATCTTGCGGCGTTGATGGGGATCTCGGTCGACGAGGTCCACGCGCGGGCGAAGCAGGCGGCAGCCGACCTTGAAGCGGAAGGGATACCTGCGCCGGAGATTCCAACGCCTGGGGGCGAGACGGGTCCCCCCTCCGTCGCAAAAGATGGGGAGGCTCCTCCGGGGGGACCCGCCTCGCCCGAAGCGCCGAAATCGGTGGCGCCGGCGGAGGAAAAGAATGCTGCTCCTGAGGCGAAAGGCTCTCCTAAACCGAAGCCGGAGCCCGTCAAGCCGATTCCGCACCACGAGCGTGGGCACGGGCCGAAAGAGATCGCTCGGGAGGCGAAGCTGCTGGAGAACCGGGGGCTGTGGGCGATCCTGGCTGGGGTGGCGATCGTGGTGCTGTTTGTGGTCATCCTGCTCGTCACCGGCAGCGGCGGCGGTGACGGGAACGACTCTTCGAGCACGACCGCCTCGGCATCCCAGGGCGACTGCGAAACGCCGACCGCGGCGGCGCCGAAGCCGACCGGGAAAGCGATCGCGGTCCTGGCCGCCTCGGCGATCAAAGGCGGGAAAGAACCGACGCGGGCGGTGCTGAACCCGGTCGACGGCAGCGAAGGTCGCGGGCTCGTCGTCTTCGGGCGGGTGAAGAACAGCCTCGCCCTCCAGGTCGCCGCCGAAGGGCTCGCACCCCTCCCCTCCTGCGGCGGCTACACGGTCTGGCTCGCCGCCTCGCCGACGAAGATGCTGCCGCTGGCCTCGACCGAAGTCGCCAAGAACGGCCAGATCAGGGCGCAGGTCGAAGTCCCGGTGGAAATCCTCGCCTACCTGGCGAACGAAACCTTCGACCAGATCGCGATCACCGCGACCGACGAATCGCAGCTGAAAGCCTCGCTGGCGAAAGCGACCAAAGCGAAAAAGGCTCCCGAATACACCGGCACCGAAGTCCTCCGGGGCACCATCAGCGGCCCGATCGTCGGCGTGGCCAAGAAATAGCGCGCGTTTCGCTGCTTGTTTGTCAGATGTTCTTGAGCTAACTAGCCTCGCTACATGGGATTCGATCGGCGGGGACGAGCAGTCTTCTGTGTTTTGCTGGGGGCCTGTGCGTTGGTCCTTGCTGCCGTGGGATGCGGAAGTGACAGTTCCTCGGATTCGAAAACGACGGCCACCGTGCAGGAGCCCACCTCTGGACCCACTGAAGCAGTCCTCCATTCCATAGGAGGTAGCGGCGTCACGGGGAAGATCGTCTACCTGAAGCAGTCCCCCATGGCATCCGTGATGAAGATCCGGCTGCAGGGGGTGCAGAAGGCAACCGGGGAGACGCAGTACATCATCTGGCAGTTGAGCTCCCGGCATCACATGCTTTTCTATGCGAGCTACCACGTCCCGCACGGGAGCAGGCTTTCAGTCGACGTGGAAAACCCCGAGTCGCTGAGCTGGCTCAAGATCGGAAAAAAGACGCAGACGCTCATCACCCGAGTAGAGAACGACGATCATTTCTTTGCTTCTGAGAGCGACTGGCCCAATTCGGAAGATCCAACTGAAATTGGTGTCCCGGTGGCGCGGGGGACTTTCGTTGGGCCCCTGGTGGCACCCGACGGTTAGCCGTCAGGCAGCAGCTTGCCGGGGTTCATGATCCCGGCGGGGTCGAGCTGCTCCTTGACCGCACGGAGGACATCGATGCCGCTTTGCCCCACCTCTGCCTCCATGTAGGGGCGGTGGTCGCGGCCGATCGCGTGATGGTGGGTGATCGTGCCGCCGTGGGCGACGATCGTCTCCGAGGCGGCCTGCTTGACCGCCTGCCACTGTTCGAGCTCGGCGCCGCGGCGGGCGCGGGAGATGAAGGTGAAGTAGAGCGAAGCGCCGTCGGCGTAGGCGTGGGAGAGGTGGCAGAAGACGAGGCCCGGCGTCCCCTGCTCGGCAAGGGCGCCGCGGATCGCCTCGCCGACCGCCGTGTGCAGGCCCCCGAAGCGGCTCCAGGTGTGGGAGGTCTCGAGCGTCTCCACCATCGCCCCCTTCTCCATCAGCGCGTCGCGGATGTAGGGGCCGCCGTAGCGCCCGTGCTCCCAGGCGCGCCCGGCGGCTTGGCCGAGGTAGGCGGCGGCGCCGGCGCGCAGAGCGCGGACGGTGAGGGCGCGCTTTCGGGCGACGTGCTCCTCGTCGCCCTCGAAGCCGACGATCATCAGCGCCCCGCCGCGGCGCTTGCGCAGGCCGAGGTAACCGTCGAAGAGGCGGCCGCTGAGCCCTCGCGGACCGGAGAGCGCCAGCGAGCCTTCGGTCTCCTCCTCGTCTGAGACGCGGATGATCTCCGGCAGCCCGGGGCCCTGGGCGAGGCCGCGCACGATCTCCGAGCCGGCCTCGAAGGACTCCGCCATCCAGGCCTCGTAGCGGCGCACCTGCGGTGCAGGCCGCACCCGCACCGTCACGTCAGGGATCACGCCGAGAACGCCCTCGGAGCCGATCACCAGCTCCCGCAGCGCGGGACCGGCGGCGGTGTGCGGCGTCTCCAGGGTCTCCAGCTCGCCGGTCGGCGCCAGCAGGCGCACGGAGCTGACCAGGGCGTCGAAGCGGCCGTAGCCGCTCGATGCCTGCCCGGCGCTGCGGGTCGCGGCGAAGCCGCCGATGGTCGCGTACTCGAACGACTGGGGGAAGTGACCGAGGGTGAGGCCGAAGCGCGCCAGCGCCGTCTCCGCCTCGGGGCCACGGAGGCCGGCTCCGAGGCGTGCAGTCAGCGAGCGCTCGTCGACGACGACGTCGCGCAGGGCGCCAAGGTCGAGGCTGATCAGGCGTGAGTGGGAGCCCCGCACCGGCTCGACCCCGCCGACCACGCTGGTGCCGCCTCCGAAGGGCACCACCGCGACCCCTTCCGCCGCGCAGACCTCCAGCACCCGCTGCAGCGCCGTCGCGCTGCCAGGCATCAGGACCGCATCGGGAGCTGCCTCCAGCGCACCGTTCCGCAATCGCGCGAGGTCGACGTAGCCGCGACCGACCGCGTGTCGCAGCCGATCCTCGGCATCAACGAAGACGTTCTCTTCACCGACCGCCTCGACCAGCGCCCGCGGCAGCGGCTCCGCCGCCGGCAGCTCGAACTCCTCCAGCGAGCGCGCCAGCGGCCAAGGCTCCAGCTCCCCGATCCGCTCCCGCAGCACCCCCAGCGCAACGTCGTCAAGCTCCGGCTTCACCGCGGGATCCCCCCACCCCCACCATTTCGCGTCCCTCCTCGGGAACTGCATCAACTTGACCACCCAGCAGGTAGACAAGTTGATGCAGTTCGAAAAGCACGCTTCGTCACGTCAGCGCCTCCTCGAGCCCGTCGAGCGCTTCATCGAGGATCTCCTTGCGGGCGCGGCGCATCAGGGGGGAGCCGAACTTGGACATGCCTTTCAGGGTCTGCTCCTCGGTGAGGCTGACCTCGGTGGCGTCGCCGCGCTCGCGCAGGCCGACCTCGACCCGGAGCGCCTTCAGATGCCGCTCGAACGGGGTTCCCTCGAGCTCCTGCTCCCAGACGTAGCGCTCGGGCTCGGCCGAGCTGACGCAGCGGAAGTCGGCCCGCACGCCGCGTCCCTCCGCCGTCTGCAGCACCTTCGTCCACTGGGTCCGCTTGCCGCCCGGCTTGGCGTCGACGTTCTCCACCCGCGCCGTCCGCGGCCACCAGCGCGGCAGGCTGTAGGGGTCGGAGACGAGCTTCCAGACCGCGGCGGGAGAAGCCTCGATGGTTCGTTGTCTAGTTACTCGCGCCATTCCCGACACTCTGACAAGGACGCAGGAAGCGTGGCGTGCTCTGCACGCGAGCGACCGAGGACGCCGTCAGTCGCCGGCTAGCCGGCGCAGGTCCCGCACGAGGAGCAGGTGCTTGAGATGGCTGACCGTCGCCGCCAGGCTCTCCAGGCTCTGCAGCGCCTCTTTGCGGCGCTCGGGGTTCCGCGAGCGCAGCGACGGTCCCAGCAGCGCTTCCAGCAGGTTCGCCTCGCGATCGGCCGAGGAGCGGAAGACGCGCAGGTTCCGCGCCCCGACGCCCACCCGCGACAGCTCGTTGGCGGCGCGGACGATCTCGCGGTCGGTCTCGTCGTAAACGGTCTTGCCCTCGCGCTTCTCCGGCTGCACGATCCCGTAGTTCTCGAGCTCGCGGATCAGCTCCTCGCGGGCGCCGGTCTCCTCGACGATCTCCTCCAGCGTCAGGTAGGCGCGCGAAGTGTCGACGAGGATC
>DASTGL010000346.1:0-9833 GCA_035719145.1 Solirubrobacterales bacterium | reverse complement strand
GCCCATAGACGCCGCCCGCTCGGCCTCCTCGAGCGAAGCGACGCTCTCGTCGGCGGCAAGCGGGATCGACGTGGCCGCCGCGAGTTCCGCCATCTCCTCAAGCGTCGAGACCGGCTGCTCCGCCAACTCGATCCCGAACGGCTCCAGTTCGCCCAGGCGCTTCTGCGCCGTCTCGAGGTCCCAAGCCGCGTTCACGTCCACCCGAATCCGCGCCTCGGGCCCGACCGCCTCCCGTACCGCCCGCACCTGCTCAACATCCGCATCGCGAGTCTGTGAAAACCCGGCCTCTGTACGGGTTTTCACAGACTCGGCACCGAGCTTCAGCTTGAACGTGGTGAACCCGTCCTGCGCCCACCGTTCAGCGTCAGCCGCGACTGCCCTTGGCTCGCCCGCCACCAACGTCGCGTTGCACGGGACGGCTTCGTCTCCACCGGCGACCGACGGATTATGAGTCCGCTGGTCTCCCTGCCTCCTACCCAGCAAATCCATCTTCGCCTCGGCCACCGCACACGCCGCAGGCGCAGAAAGACCTTCGTCCTGCCGGTGCTCCGCCCACCCCTCAAGCTCCGCGACCACCTCGGGCAACCCAACCCCGCCCCGCAGCGAAAGCGGCACCGCTTCACCAAGCCCGACGACCCCGTCCGCGTCCCGAACCCGCAACAGCACCATCTCCCGCCGCTCCAGTACCCCGCGCGCGGTCACGTAGGGCTCCTTGAACGGGAGCGCGTATGGAATGACCTCTACGGAAGCGAGCTGCACGCCGTCAACCCTCTCAAAGACGTTCCGCGGTTCCTTTGTCCGGTCATGCACGACAAAGGAACCACGCGATCCGCGCCGGTCCTGTCGCCTAGGCCGAGATCAGCAGGCCGATCGTCACCAGGACGCTGAAGACCGCCAGCACGCCCCCGGTCGCTGCCAGGACGCCGTTCAGCGCCGGGCCGTCGCGCCGCTCCTGCAGCGTCCGGTACGGCTTCACCGCCAGCGGGGCCGCCAGCAGGCCGATCAGCGGCAGCATGCTCGCTTCGCCGGCCACCAGGGCGATCGGCAGGACCACGAAGGCCCCCAGCACCAGCGTCCCGTAGAGCCGCACCGCCGCCTCGCGGCCTACCCGCACCGCCAGCGTGTTCTTGCCGGCGCGGCGGTCGGTCTCGACATCGCGGACGTTGTTGACGACGATGATCGCCGTCGCCAGGAAGCCGATCGAGATCGAGAGGCCGAGCGGCAGCGCGTCGAGTTCCTCCAGCTGCACGTAGTAGGAGCCGTTGACGGCGACGAGGCCGAAGAAGAGGAAGACGAAGACCTCGCCGAAGCCGCTGTAGCCGTAGGGGCGCGGCCCGCCCGTGTAGAGGACGCCGGCGGCGATCGAGAGGACGCCGATCAGCAGGATCACCGGGCCCGCGACCACGGTCAGGTAGATGCCGCAGACGACCGCGACCGCGAAGGCGATCCAGGTCGCCCGCATCACCCGCTGCGGCGTCACCATCCCGCTGGCGGTGACCCTCACCGGCCCGAGCCGGTCGGCGGTGTCGGCGCCGCGCTTGGCGTCGGAGTAGTCGTTGGCGAGGTTGGTCCCGATCTGGATGAAGATCGAGCCGATCAGCGCCGCGAAGAAGGCCCCCCAGCGCGGCAGATGCCCCAGCCACTGCACCGCCGCGGCGGTTCCGACCAGGACCGGCGCGATCGCCGCCGGCAGCGTTCGCGGCCGCGCCGCCATCAGCCAGATCCTCATGCGCGGCGGGGAAACTGGTCGAAGTCCGGCGACCGTTTTTCCTTGAACGCCTCGCGCCCCTCGGCCGCCTCGTCGGAGCCGTAGAAGAGGAGGTTGGCGTCGTGGGCGAGCTGCTGGATCCCGGCGTAGCCGTCCTCGTGGGCGTTGAAGCTGGCCTTGACCAGGCGTAGGGCGAAGGGGGAAAGGGCGAGCATCTCGCGGCACCAGGCGACGGTCTCGCGCTCCAGCTCGGCCAGCGGCACGACCGTGTTGACCAGCCCCATCTCCAGCGCCTCCTCGGCTGAGTACTGGCGGCAGAGCATCCAGATCTCCTTCGCCTTCTTCGTCCCGACCAGGTCGCGCAGCAGCGAGGCGCCGTAGCCGCCGTCCCAGGAGCCGACCCGCGGCCCGACCTGGCCGAAGACGCCGTTGTCGGCGGCGATCGTCAGGTCGCAGCAGAGGTGGAGGATGTGGCCGCCGCCGATCGCGTAGCCGGCGACCATCGCCACGATCGGCTTCGGCAGCCGCCGCATCTGCACCTGCAGGTCGGTGACGTGGAAGCGCCCGACCGAGGCGCCCTCCGCCATGTAGCCGGTGTCGCCGCGGACGGTCTGGTCGCCGCCCGAGCAGAAGGCCCGCTCGCCCTCGCCGGTGAGGACGATGACGCCGACCTCCGGGTCCTCGCGCGCGACCTCCATCGCCGCCGAGACCTCGATCAGCGTCTGCGGGCGGAAGGCGTTCAGGACCTCGGGCCGGGCGATCGTCACTTTGGCGATCCCGCCGCCGGTCTCGAAGCGGATGTCCTCGTAGTCACCCGCGGCTGACCACGCAATCGGCGCGTAGAGGTCGTTCTCTGGCGGGGCTCCTTTGTG
Source organism: Solirubrobacterales bacterium (assembly GCA_035719145.1). Lineage (GTDB taxonomy): Bacteria > Actinomycetota > Thermoleophilia > Solirubrobacterales > 70-9 > VAYN01. Next base: position 7,253 of record DASTGL010000346.1, on the reverse strand, counting down.
GCGTTTGGGCATGATGGGCACGATATCCCGATGAAGCTCGACGACTGGCTCTCGCAGAGATCACAGAGCTGTCCTGACCGGACGGCGCTCCTCGCCGACGGGGCGGAGATGACCTACGCCGAGCTCGAGGCCGAGGCGACCTGGGTCGCGCGCCGCCTCGCCGCCCACGGCGTTCGCCGCGGCTCGACCGCGGCGCTGACCATGCATCCGCGCCGCGAGCAGGTCGTGCTGATGCACGCGCTGATGAAGCTCGGGGCGGCGCTGCTGCCGCTGGGCCCGCGCCTGACCGCGGCCGAGCGGGCGACGATCGTCTCCGCCGTCGACCCGATCATCGACCTCGACGACCCCGGCCTCCTCACCCAGACCGAGGCCGACCTGCCGCTGCTCGGCGAGCACGACATGGACGCGATCTGCTGTCGGGTCCTGACCAGCGGCAGCACCGGCACACCGCGCCCGGTCCCGCTCAGCTTCGGCAACTTCCTCTGGAACGCGGTCGGCTCGGCCTTCAACATCGGCGTCCTGCCCGAGGACCGCTGGCTCTGCTGCGTCCCGCTCAGCCACATCGCCGGGCTCGGGATCGTCATGCGCTCGGTCATCTACGGGACCGGCGCCGTGGTCCACGACGGCTTCGACGTCGATCGGGTGGGGGAGGCGCTGGAGCGCGACGGGATCACGATCGTCTCGCTGGTCTCGACGATGCTGACGCGGCTGCTCGACGCCGGCGTCGACCTCTCCGGCCCGCGGGCGATCCTCGTCGGCGGCGGCCCGGTCCCGGAGGAACCGCTGGAAGAGGCGATCGCCAAGGGCGCCACCGTGGTCCAGACCTACGGCCTTACCGAGACCTGCTCGCAGGTGACGACGCTCGCCCCCGCCGACGCCAAGCGCAAGCTCGGCTCCGCCGGGCGGCCGCTGCTGACCACCCACCTGCGGATCCGCGAAGGCGAGATCCTGATCCAGGGACCGACCGTCGCCCCCGGCGCCGCCGACCCGGACGGCTGGCTCCACACCGGCGATCTCGGCCACATCGACGAGGAAGGCTTCCTCTACGTCCGCGACCGGATCGACGACATGATCGTCAGCGGCGGCGAGAACGTGATCCGGGCCGAGGTCGTGGAGGTGCTGCTGCGCCATCCGGCCGTCGCCGAGGCGGCGGTGATCGGACGCGAGGACCCCGAGTGGCAGCAGGCGGTGACCGCGGTGGTCGTGCTCGCGGACGGCTTCGAGGTGACCCCCGACGAGCTGCGCCATCACTGTGCCGAGTCCCTCGCCGGGTTCAAGGTGCCGAAGCGGGTGGAGCTCGCCTCGGCGCTGCCCCGCACCCCTTCGGGGAAGCTGATGCGCAGGGCGCTTCGCTGAGGGACGTTCAGCGGGGCCTGTACGTACAGCCGGCGCTGACCTCGGTAGCCTGCCGCGTCATGCGAACCGACGACATCTTCACCGACAAAGACGCCGACCTCAGCAAGCTCGACGGCAAGACCGTCGCGATCCTCGGCTATGGCTCCCAGGGGCACGCCCACGCCCTCAACCTCAAGGACTCCGGCGTCGAGGTGGTCGTCGGTCTGCGTCCCGACTCCTCCAGTCGCGCCAAGGCCGAGGCGGCCGGGCTCGAGGTGCTCGACATCGCCGAAGCCGCCAGCCGCGGCGACCTGGTGATGATCCTGCTGCCGGACGAGAAGCAGGCCGAGGTCTGGCGCGAGGAGATCAGCGACGGGATCGCCCCCGGCAACCTGCTGCTCTTCGCCCACGGCTTCGCGATCCACTTCGGCGAGATCGAGCCGCCCCCGGGCGTCGACGTCGGCATGGTCGCGCCGAAGGGTCCGGGCCACCTGGTCCGCCGCCAGTACGAGGAAGGCAGCGGCGTCCCCTGCCTGATGGCCGTCCACCAGGACGCCACCGGCAACGCCCACGACCTCGTCCTCGCCTACGCCTCCGGGATCGGCGGCGGCCGCGCCGCGGTGATCGAGACGACCTTCAAGGACGAGTGCGAGACCGACCTCTTCGGCGAGCAGGCCGTCCTCTGCGGTGGCGCCTCCGAGCTGGTCCGCGCCGGCTACGAGACCCTGGTCGAGGCCGGCTACGACCCGCGCCTCGCCTACTTCGAGTGCCTGCACGAGCTGAAGCTGATCGCCGACCTGATGTACGAAAAGGGGATCCAGGGGATGCGCTACTCGATCTCCAACACCGCCGAGTACGGCGACATGACCCGCGGCAAACGGGTGATCGGCGAGGAGTCCCGCGCGGCGATGAAGCAGATCCTCTCCGAGATCCAGTCAGGCGACTTCGCCAAAGAGTTCATCGCCGAGAACCGCGCCGGCAACGAGAACTTCGACCGCATGCGCAGCGAAGCGGCCGGGCACGAAATCGAGGAGGTCGGCCACGACCTCCGCGATCTCATGCCGTGGATCGATCAGGGCTTCAAAGACACGAAATAAGAGGCGTCAGCCTTTGATCGGGCCCCTGGCGTCGGTCTCGCCCTCGGGCAGCTTCCCGTCGCGCCCGACGTAGCCGTCCTTGCCGCCGACGACGAAGTAGATCGCGTCTTCGTCGCTGCTGAGGTTCTTGAAGGAGCGGACCACCGGGGCGTCTACCCAGGCGACGCCGCCCGGGGCTAGCTGGTGCTTCTCGCCGTCGAGGTCGATCTCGAGGTTGCCCTGGTGGACGAAGTAGAGCTCCTCCTGGGTCTCATGCAGGTGCCGCCCGGACTCGTAGCCGGGCGGCATCACCACGATGTTGGCGCCGAAGGCTTCGACCCCGAGCTCCTTGCGGACCTTGCGGAAGCCCCAGCCCTCGCCGAGGTCGTCGAGGCCGGCGACCGCCCAGCCCTTGCCTTTGATCACGTCGCTCACAGAAGGCCCCTTCGCTGATGATGTTGATGATTGTTCATGCCGGCACCGGTGCCGTCGGCGGCGCCCCCGGGTCGGCGTCGGTCGGCCCACCGGCCTTCTCGGCCCCGATCGGCGGGTACTCGTCGGTGAGGAAGGCGACGTAGCCGTAGAGGCGGGCGTAGAAGCCGTTGACGAAGGTGAGCGCGGTGTTGATCCCCTCCGGCTGGTAGCCGCGGAAGACGATCGTCACCCACGCCACCACCGCGACCCAGAGGTGCATGTAGTTGACCGCGTAGGAGACCAGCAGCATCGGCAGCGCCAGGATCAGCCGGAAGAGCGCCTTCAGCCGGCTCTGGTGCTCGGCCCGCGGCGCCACCTCGACCCGGATCGGGTAGCTGGGATCGTCGGCGAGCCCGAAGGGCGGCCATTCGTCGGTCTGCAGGTAGAGCCAGGCGCCGAAGCGGACGCCGAAGCGCACGACTCCCGAGTTGAACTCGTAGAGCCATTCGGGGTAGCGCCCGAGGACGATGATCGAGATCCAGGCGAAGAAGTGGGTGAAGACGAACAGCAGCCCCCAGAAGATCGCGACGATCAGCCACGGGATCGCCAGGATCGGCCGGAAGAAGGTGGTCCATCGGTTCGGAGCGGGGTTGAAATCCGCTTCGTAGGTGACTGGGTACATCGCTCTCCCCTCTAGGTGAACGTGCGTGGAACCGCGCTGTTGAGCCTAACCCGAGCCCCGGCGTCGCCCAAGCCCATTGGTCGATAACTTGTCTCGCTCGATGGCGCCCGAGACGACCCTGCAGATTCCCGCCGAGATCAAGCCCGCCGACGGGCGCTTCGGCTGCGGCCCTTCGAAGGTCCGCCCGGAGGCGCTCGCGCGCCTCGCCGAGCGCTCGGATCTGATCGGGACCTCACACCGCCAGGCCCCCGTGCGGGACCTGGTGCGGGAGGTGCGGACCGGCCTCGGACAGCTCTTCTCGCTCCCCGACGGCTACGAGATCGTCCTCGGCAACGGCGGCACCACGGCCTTCTGGGAGGCGGCGAGCGCCTGGCTCGTGCGCGAGCGGGCGCTCCACCTCACCTACGGCGAGTTCTCAAGCAAGTTCGCCAAGTCGACCGCCGCGGCGCCTTTCCTGGGCGACCCGATCCTCGTCGAGGCCGAGCCGGGCGACGCGCCCGCGCCGCGCGCCGACTCCAACGCCGACGTGATCGCCTGGGCCCACAACGAGACCTCGACCGGGGTGATGGTCCCCGTGCAGCGCCCCGAGGGCGCAGCCGAGGCGCTCGTCCTCATCGACGCCACCTCGGGCGCCGGCGGCCTGCCGGTCGAGCTGACGCAGTGCGACGCCTACTACTTCGCTCCGCAGAAGGGCTTCGCCTCCGACGGCGGCCTCTGGCTCGCCGCTCTCAGCCCCGCCGCGATCGCCCGGATCGAAGAGCTCGACGGCGCCGGCGACCGCTGGCAGCCCGCCTTCCTCTCGCTGCAGACCGCGCTCGACAACTCGCGCAAGGAGCAGACCTACACCACGCCCGCCCTGGCGACCCTGCTGCTGCTGAACGACCAGGTCCAGTGGATGCTCGAGCTCGGCGGCCTCTCCGGCTGCGTCGAGCGCACCTCCGACTCTTCCGGCCGCCTCTACGGCTGGGCCGAGCGCTCGGACTACGCGAGCCCTTTCGTCGCCGACCCGGCGAAGCGCTCGCTGGTCGTCGGCACGATCGACTTCGACGACTCGGTCGACGCCGCCGCCCTGGCCAAGGCGCTGCGCGCGAACGGGATCGTCGACGTCGAGCCCTACCGCAAGCTCGGCCGCAACCAGCTGCGGATCGGGATGTTCCCGGCGGTCGATCCGGCCGACGTCGAAGCGCTGACCGCCTGCATCGACTGGGTGGTCGAGAACGTCGACGAGGTGCGAGCCTCGTGAAGGTCCTGGTCAAGGAGAAGATCGCCGACACCGGCGTCGACCTGCTGCGCTCGCAGTTCGAGGTCGACCTCGGCCTGGAGATGTCCGACGAGGAGCTGCGCGAGCGGATCGCCGAGTACGACGCGATCCTGATCCGCTCGGCGACGAAGATGACGCCGGAGCTGATCGACCTCGCCGACAACCTCAAGGTGATCGGCCGCGCCGGCACCGGCGTCGACAACGTCGACATCCCCGCCGCCACCCGCCGCGGGATCATCGTCGCCAACGCCCCGGAATCGAACTCGGTCGCCGCCGCCGAGCACACGCTGGCGCTCGCCCTCGCCCTCTTCCGCAACGTCCCCCAGGCGCACGAATCGCTCGTCGCCGGCCGCTGGGACCGGGCCAAGTTCAAGGGCTCCGAGCTCTACGGCAAGACGCTTGGGGTGATCGGCTTCGGCCGCATCGGCCAGCTCGTCGCCAGGCGCGCCCAGAGCTTCGAGATGGACGTCGTCGCCTTCGACAAGTTCGTCTCCGCCGAGCGCTTCCGCGAGCTCGGCGCCGAGGGCGTCGACTCGATCGAGGAGCTGCTCGGCCGCGCCGACCTCGTCACCCTGCACACGCCGAAGACCCCGGAGACGATCGGGATGATCAACGCCGACACGATCGCGGCGATGAAGGACGGCGCCCGCCTCGTCAACTGCGCCCGCGGCGAGCTGGTCGACCTCGACGCGCTGGTCGACGGGCTCGAGTCCGGCAAGCTCGGCGGCGCCGCCCTCGACGTCTTCCCCTCCGAGCCGTTCACCGAGCACCCCGTCTTCTCCCGCCCCGACGTCGTCGTCACCCCGCACCTCGGCGCCTCGACCGCCGAGGCGCAGGACCGCGCCGGCGTCGTCACCGCCGAGCAGGTGACCGCGGCGCTGACCGGCGGCGTCGTCACCAACGCGGTCAACATCGCCGCGGTCCGGCCCGAGGTGATGGAAGCGCTGGCGCCCTTCGTGCCGCTCTGCGAAAAGCTCGGCCGCCTCGCCCAAGGACTCGGCAGCGGCTCGGTCGAGCGTGTCAGCGCCGAGTTCCGCGGCCGCATCGCCTCCCACGACACCCGCCTGCTCGGGATCGCCGTCCTCGCCGGGATCCTCTCCGGCCACACCGAGGAGCCCGTCAACCTCGTCAACGCGCCGCAGATGGCCGAGGAGCGCGGGATCGAGCTGACCGCGACCACCGACGCCGGTGCCGAGGACTTCACCGAGCTGGTCCGCGTCCGCGTCACCACCGCCGACGGCGAGGTCGAGGTCGCCGGCACCAGCGTCGGGCCGCGCAACGAGCCGTATCTGGTCTCGGCCTGGGGCGAGAGCTTCTACCTGCCCTTCGCCGAGCACATCACCGTCTTCCGCTACGCCGACCAGCCGGGGATGATCGGCCGCGTCGGCACCCTGTTCGGCGAAGAGGGCGTAAACATCGTCTCCGCCGCCGTCGGCGCCGAAAGCGGGGGGGAGCGCGCGGTGATGGCGCTGACCACCGACGCCCCGGTCCGCGCCGAGACGATCGAGAAGATCCTCGCCCTCGAGGGCTTCTCCAACGGCCGCTCGGTCGACCTCTGAGCTGTAAGTCACTCGTTCGCCGAGGCCGCAACGTCTGGCGACTCCGCTTGTTCCTATGGGAGGGTCTCAGCGGAGACGTGCCAGGGAATTGATGAAGAAGCTGATCCTCATCGTCTTGACGTCGTGCGTGGGCCTGCTCGCGCCGACGGCCCATGCGGAAACCGGCCCGCTGACCCTGGTCCTCGCGGGGACCGGCGGCGACAACGTCTTCCGGATCAGCCTCAGCCCGGACGGCCGCGAATACCTGATCTCCTCGGGGGCGATGCTCGAAGCGGGCGGCGACATCTGCCGCCACCCCGAAGAACGGATGGCCGAACTCGCCTGCGACGCGCCGGCGATCGCGGGCTTCGAAGTCAACGTCGCCGGGGGAGACGACACGGTGGCGCTCAGCTCCGACATCCCCGTTCCGGCGACGCTTCGCGGCGGCCCCGGGCGCGATCGATTGACCGGCGGCAGCGTCGCCGACAAGATCGTCGGCGGCCCCGATGCCGACGTCCTCAGCGGCCGTCGCGGCGACGACCTGCTGCTCGGCGGCCCCGGTGACGACCGCCTGATCGGAGGTCAGGGCAACGATCAGCTTCGCGGCGGCCCCGGTACCGACCTTCTCGTCGGCGGACCCGGCCAGAACTCCCTGCTGCAGTAGGCCTCTTGGCGCCGGGGAGGAGCGCCCCCGGGCCTAGGCGGTCTCGCGGGCCGGCTCCGACCCACCCACGAGTCGCCCGCCGACGAAGGTGATCGCGATCAGGAGGCCGATCACCGCAAGCGCCGCGTCGAGCCGCATCGCCGCCTGGATGCCGTCGACGAAGGGCGGGATCGCCGCCGAGAAGACGGTCGTCGTCAGGCCGAGGCCGATCGAGCCGCCGGCGATCTGGAACATGTAGACGATGCCGCCGGCGAGGCTGGTCTGCGATTCGTCGACCGAGGTG
>DASTGL010000345.1:0-5873 GCA_035719145.1 Solirubrobacterales bacterium | reverse complement strand
CAGCAGGATGAAGCTGACGGGCGCCCGCCCGACCCGTTCCCGCAACGCCGCGATCAGGTCGGGTGAGTCGGCGGTCCGGTTCGCGACCACCAAGATCCTCTGCTTGCTCGAAGCCATGCTCAGTCCTCCTCCGTCGAATTGGTGCCGCCGAGCCCACCGCTGGCGCGGGTGACGATCGGCGGCCGCGTCTGGTGCAGCGCCGCGTTCTTGGTCGCCGGCACCGCGGCGGCGCCGCTGGCGCTCGTCACCACAGGCGACGATCCGTTGACGCTCGCCACCTGCTGCGCCGGCATTCCGGGGTTGGTCCCCAGCGCAACCCCACCGAGCGCCCCCAGCCCGACGACGGTGGCGCCGGCTGCGATCTTGGCTCTGCGGTTGGTCATTTCACGTTCCTTTCCAAGGGTTACGGAGACAGCTTGCTCCGGGTTCGGCAAAGGAAGCGAAAAGCGACCTAAAAGTCGCGTGAAAGCTTTGGCGGCCTCAGAAGCAGAAATCTTCTGTCTGCTGAAATGTTTAAGCTGTATCCATGAGCAATCCGGAATCAAGACGGAAACCCATCTGGTCGAGCGGCGGTGGCGCTGCTCTGTTGCTGATCCTGAGCTGCGTAGGAGTGGCCCTGCTCGCCAAAGGGCTCTATCCCGTTGACCTGCCCGCAGTGCGGAACCCCGACTTCATCGACACGGTCTTCGACAACCGCGGTGTCCTATGGACGGCGCGGCTACTCCTTGTCTCCGCCGCTGCCGTTCTGGTCTTCGGTGGAGTGTTCATCGTGGTGTCGATCGGCACCCGGATGAAGAACGGCGAGTTGTTGAAACGCGCTGGCCCCTTCGAGATCTCGGAGACCACCATGAGGGAAATTGAGAGGCAACTCGACCGATGGCAGACAGCCGCCTTGGTAGGGCAGGAGGAAGTAGCTGACCTCACCGAGCGGCTAGACAAAGCGGACGAGTTGATCGAGCAGTTTCGCACTGCCTTCGCATCAGGATCTAACCTTGGAAAAGAACGGCATGACCAACGAAGAGCTGAATAAAGAGATTGAGAGAACCCTGAAACGGAACCGGGCTGCCATCGAGCGAGCCGGTAAACGCGCAGGAAGAATCATCCGAGCTGCAGAACGCTCAGATCCCGCTCTGGAGCGCGCGCTGGAACGTTTGCGCCAGAGCGTGCGCTAGCCGATCGCGACCATGCGCTCGATTGGGATGCGGGCGCGGTCGGCGATCTCGGGTGCGACGCTGACCTCGAACTTGATGTCGCGGAGGGAGTCGCGGAGCTTCGGCAAGGTGATCATCTTCATGTACTTACAGGTGGCCATCCGGTTCGCCTCGATCAGGTTGGCGCGGGGCGCCGCCTGCTGCAGCGGGTAGAGCATCCCGTTCTCGGTGGCGACGATGAACTCGCCGTCGGGGTGTTCTTCGACGTGCTTCTGCATGCCGGAGGTCGAGAGCATGTGGACGCCCTCGGCGTCGATTTCGCCTGAGGCGACGTACTCCATCGCCTGGGTCGAGCAGCCGCACTCGGGGTGGATCAGGAACTCGGCGTTCGGGTGCTCCTCCCGGGTGCGGACGATGTCGAGCGGTTTGATCCCGGCGTGGACGTGGCACTCGCCATCCCAGATGTGGAAGTTGCCGCGGCGCTCGGGTTCGTCGACCAGGCCGGTCTCGCGCTCGACGAAGGCGCCGAGCCACATGTCGGGGCCGAAGAGGATCTCCTGCTCGGGCCCGTGCTCCTCCCAGATATGGCGGACCACGTCGACGGCGTTGGAGGAGGTGACGCAGTAGTCGGTCTCCGCCTTCACCTCGGCCGAAGTGTTGACGTACATGACGACGAGCGCCCCTGGGTGTTCGGCCTTCCAGGCGCGCAGCTGCTCGGCGTCGATCGAGTCGGCGAGCGAGCAGCCGGCGTCGAGGTCGGGGATCAGGACGGTCTTCTGCGGTGAGAGGATCGAGGCGGTCTCGGCCATGAAGTGGACGCCGCAGAAGGCGATCACCTCGGCATCGGTCTCGGCGGCCTGGCGCGAGAGCCCGAGCGAGTCGCCGAGGTAATGGGCGACATCCTGGATCTCCGGCAGCTCGTAGTTGTGGGCGAGGATGACCGCGTTGCGCTGCTGCGCGAGCGCGCGGACTTCCTCGCTGATCTCAGCGATCTCCTCCGGGCTCAGCTCCGGTCCGAAAGTGGGTTGGATCGTCGGGAGCTCCTGCATGAGCCCTCTCTTTCCTGATGTTCGCCGGCGGGACGGAGTCCGGACCGGTCGAATGAACGTCTCTGGAGTCTAGACGACAGAAGCGTCCGTCTAGCCTTCTTCGCGATGCCCGAGCTGCCCGAGGTCGAGATAGTCGCCCGCCGCCTGCAGAGCGCCCTGGCCGGAGCCGAGGTGGAATCGGCGCTGGCGCCGGGGATGAACGTGATGAAGACCTTCGACCCGCCGCTGGAAGCGCTGGTCGGCCGCGAGCTGACGGGCGTGCGGCGGGTCGGCAAGATGCCGGTGGTCGAGTTCGGCGACCTGGCGCTCTTGATCCACCTGATGTCGGCGGGACGGCTACGGGTCTTCGACAAACGCGCCTCGCTCAAAGACAAAGCCTCGCGGGTGCTGATCCGCCTCACCGACGGCCGCGAGCTGCGCCTGCGCGAGTACGGAACCAAGCAGCGGGCCTGGGCGAAGCTGCTCCCGACCGAGGCGGTCGCCGAAGACGAGATGGTCGCCAGCCTCGGCCCGGAAGCCTGGCCCCCTCCCCCGCTCGGGGAGTTCGCCGCCGCGATCGACAAGCCCCGCCATCTCCACCCGCTCCTCCGCCACCAGAAAGACTTCGCCGGCATCGGCCGCTCCTGGGTGGACGAGATCCTCTGGGAGGCCCGCCTCTCTCCCTTCAAGAAAGGCTCGGAGCTCGACCCCGAAGAGGTGGAGCAACTCCACGCCGCGCTACACGTCCTCGGCGATGCCATAGACCACTACGAGCAGACGATCGGCCCAGAGATCCCCGACAAAGTCCCGATGCCGCTGAAGATCCACAAACGCGAGGGCGACCCGTGTCCCCGCTGCGGCACCACGATCGAGGCCGTCTTCTTCTCCGAACACCAGACGAACTACTGCCCGAAAGAGCAAACGGGCGGGCGCATCCTCAAAGACCGCCGCCTCTCGAAACTCCTGAAGTAACAGGACCTGTCGCAGGAGCCGGGAGAGGGGTTCGCCGGGCCCTCCCCGCTGTTGCCCGCCGAACCCCTCTCCCGGCTCCCTAACCCAGCTCCAAGAGCATCGAGAAATCGAGCGTCGGGGCAGAGTGGGTTAGGGCTCCGACGGAGATGAACTCCACACCCGTCTCGGCTATCTCCCGCACGTTCTCCAAGGTCACCCCGCCCGACGCCTCGAGCGATACGCCGTCCTCACCGGCCGTCTGATCGCGCAGCGCCACCGCTTCGCGCATCGACTCCGGGCTCATGTTGTCGAGCAGGAGGCGATCCACCCCGGTCCCCAGCGCGTAGGCGGCTTCGTCCAGGTCGCGGACCTCTACCTCGATCGCCATCTCCGGCTGGGCGTTGCGGGCGGCGTAGACCGCTTTGGCCAGGCCCCCGGCGGCGGCGATGTGGTTCTCCTTGATCAGGATCGCGTCGTGGAGGCCCATGCGGTGGTTCATTCCGCCGCCGGCGGCGACCGCCGCCTTCTCGAGCCGCCGCAGGCCCGGAGTCGTCTTGCGGGTGTCGAGGATCGTGGTCCCGGTCCCGACCACCGCCTCGGCATAGCGCGCGGTGATCGTCGCCACCCCCGAGAGGTGGCCGAGGAAATTGATCGCGGTCCGCTCGGCGGCCAGCAGCGCCCGCGCCGAGCCGCTCGCCAGCAGCACTTCGGCGGGCACCTCCTCGCGCCACTGCCCCTCGACGACGAGGGTGTCGACGTGCTCGACGCCGCACTGGCGCATCGTCTCGGCAACCAGCGCCAGCCCGAAGACGACGCCCGGCTCTTTCTGCACCATCCGCGCCCGCGCCTGGGTCTCCTCCGGGACCGTCGCCTCAGCGGTGACGTCGCCGTCCCCCAGGTCCTCGGCCAGCGCCCGCTCGACCAGCTCCTCGACTTCGGCCATCAACTCGGTCATCGCGCCACCATAACGAGCCGATGATTTCCCACCCCTGAGGGGGTAAATCGTCGGTTCGATCTCACGTTTCGCCCGCCCGCCACGTTTAATCCCACAGAGTGACCGCGCTGCCGCCGTTTCAAACCGTTCTGGACGACCATGCCAATGCCGTGATGGCGATCTTGCACGGCGCGGTCGGGCGCGACGGCGCCGAGGACTGCTTCCAGGAGACCTTCCTCGCCGCCCTGCGCGCCTATCCCAAGCTGGATGACACCAGCAACCTGCGCGGCTGGCTGCTGACGATCGCCCACCGCAAGGCGATCGACCACCACCGCGCCCGCGGCCGCAACCCGGTCCCCGTCGCCGAGGTGGCGGAGGTCGCGGCCGAGGACGGACTCCCCGGCCGCGACGAGCAGCTCTGGGCGGCGGTCGGTGCCCTGCCGCCGAAACAGCGCGCCGCGGTGGCGCTGCGCTACGGCAGCGACCTCCCCCACAGCGAGATCGCCGCCGCGCTCGGCTGCTCGCCGGAGGCGGCGCGGCGCAACCTGCACGAGGGACTGAAACGACTGAGGAAGGAGCTGGCATGAGCAAGAGCGACGACACCGCAATCGACCGGTTCACGGCACGAGCCGCCGAGGAGGGCATGCTCGATGTCGCCTACGCAAGCGCCGACTCGCCCTTCGGGCCGCTGCTGCTGGCAAAGACGAAGCGCGGCCTGGTCCGGGTCGGGCTGCCGAACCAGGACTCCGAGGAGCTGCTCGTCGACCTCGCCGAGCGGGTCTCGCCGCGGGTGCTGGAGGCGCCGCAGGAGCTGGACGAGGTGCGTCGCGAGCTCGACCTCTACTTCGAGGGCAAGCTCGACAGCTTCGACCTGCCGCTCGACTGGCGCCTCAGCGGCGGCTTCCGCCAGCGGGTCTTAAGGGCGATCAACCGCATCCCCTACGGACAGACCCGCAGCTACACCGAGATGGCCCGCAAAGCCGGCAACGAGCGCGCCGTCCGCGCCGCCGGCACCGCCTGCGGCAGCAACCCGATCCCGCTCGTCGTCCCCTGCCACCGCGTCCTGCGCACCGGCGGCGCCCTCGGCGGCTACGGCGGCGGCCTGCCGATGAAGGAGGCATTGCTGCAGCTCGAGGGCGTACTGGACGAAAGTCCAGCTTCCTAAACGGCTCCGCGCAAGGCTCCGATGAGGGAGCCATGCGGAAACTGCCGATCCTGCTGGTCCTCCTGCTCGCCTCGCTGCTGCTGCTCGCCGCAGCCGCCTCGGCTCACGCCGCCACCCTGCCCGTACCCGCGGCGGGGACGGTCTTCGTCAGCCATGGGGACGACGAAGGAGAATCGGAGGCGAGCGAAGCCGACGACCAGGGCGAAGGATCGGTCGAAGTCGAAGAAGTCGACGACGAAGACGAAAGCTGCGAAGCCGAAGATGCCGAAGACGAAGAGCTCTGCAAGGAAATCGAAGCCGAAGAAGAAGCCGAACGGCATCAATCGCAGCGGCAGGGAAAAGGCGGCCACAACAAAGGGCACTCACGCCATCGCCGGCACCACCGCTCGCGGCATCACCGCGCTAGTCGAGCAGCTCACCCAGCCAGGTAGCGGCATCGCGCAGGTGCGCCGGATCAATTTGGTGCCCTAGCTCCGACTCGCGGTAGGTGAGGTCGAGGCCGCCGGCCTCGACCAGCTCGCGGGCGCGGTGGGCGAACTCGACCCCGATCACCGGATCGTTGCGCCCGTGGCTGATGAAGACGCGGGTGCCGGTACGGTCGGCGAAGCTCGGCTCCCAGCTCTCGACCGTCGGCACGAAGCCGC
>DASTGL010000344.1:0-9577 GCA_035719145.1 Solirubrobacterales bacterium | reverse complement strand
GGCCTTCGCCAACGCCCGCGAGATCGGCGAGGCGCTGACCGCCCGCTACGTCGACCAGGCCCTCGACCGGGTCGAGCTGCTCTACAACCGCTTCGTCTCGCCGCTCACCCAGCACGTATGGCGGCAGACCTTGCTGCCGCTGCAGCAGGCCGAGGTGATCGGCGAGGGCGCCGACGCCGAGGCGGCTTCCGAAGACGAGGAAACCGAGGCGGAGAAAGCGCAGAGCCGCTCGGAGTGGATCTACGAGCCCGATCCGGAGGAGCTGCTGGCGCGGCTGATCCCGGAGTACGTGACGATCTCGGTCTACCGGGCGCTGCTGGAGTCCGCGGCCTCGGAGCTGGGGGCGCGGATGACGGCGATGCGCAACGCGGCGGAGAACGCGGAGTCGATGATCGGCGAACTGACCCTGGAGATGAACCGGGTCCGCCAAGCGGAGATCACGCAGGAGATCCTCGAGGTCGTCGGCGGTGCCGAGGCCCTCGGCTAGCGAAACGCCATAAGCGACAGCATTTCAACCACCTTCGATTTAGAACGAGAAAAGGAACCCATGGCTGAGAGCAACGGAAGCAACGGAACCAACCAGGGGCGGGTCGAGCAGGTGACCGGCGTGGTCATCGACGCCGTCTTCCCCGATCACCTGCCGGAGATCTTCTCGGCGGTGACGATCGAGACCAGCGGCGGCGACAACGACGGCGAATCGGCCGTCCTCGTCTGCGAGGTCCAGCAGCACCTCGGCGACGACCGCGTCCGCGCGGTCGCGATGGACGCCACCGACGGGATCGAGCGCGGCGCCGTCGTCACCGACACCGGCGGCCCGATCACGGTTCCGGTCGGCGACGTCACCCTCGGCCGCATCTTCAACCTGCTCGGCGAGCCGATCGACAACGGCGAGGAGATCGGCGACGTCGAGCGCTGGCCGATCCACCGCCCGGCCCCGAAGGCCTCCGACCTGACGCCGACCCAGGAGATCCTCGAGACCGGGATCAAGGTCATCGACCTTCTCGCTCCCTACGCCAAAGGCGGCAAGGTCGGGCTGTTCGGCGGCGCCGGCGTCGGCAAGACCGTGCTGATCCAGGAGCTGATCCGCAACATCGCCGAGGAGCACTCCGGCCTCTCCGCCTTCGTCGGCGTCGGCGAGCGCTCGCGCGAGGGCAACGACCTCTGGCTGGAGATGAAAGAGTCGGGCGTGATCGACAAGACCATGCTGGTCTTCGGTCAGATGAACGAGCCTCCGGGCGCGCGCCTCCGCGTCGCCCTCTCCGGGCTGACGATGGCCGAGTACTACCGCGAGCAGGGCGGCCAGGACGTGCTCCTGTTCATCGACAACATCTTCCGCTTCGTCCAGGCGGGCTCCGAGGTCTCGGCCCTGCTCGGCCGGATGCCTTCCGCGGTCGGCTACCAGCCGACGCTGGAGACCGAGATGGGCGGCCTGCAGGAGCGGATCACCTCGACCGACCGCGGCTCGGTCACCTCGATCCAGGCGGTCTACGTCCCTGCCGACGACTACACCGACCCGGCCCCGGCCTCGGTGTTCGCCCACTTGAACGCGACCACCGCGCTCTCGCGGTCGATCTCCGAGAAAGGGATCTACCCGGCGGTCGACCCGCTCGACTCGACCTCGACGATCCTCAAGCCCGACGTTGTCGGCGACGAGCACTACCGGACCGCGACCGAGGTGCAGGAGGTGCTGCAGCGCTACAAGGAGCTGCAGGACATCATCGCCATCCTCGGCATCGACGAGCTCTCCGACGAGGATCGCCAGACGGTCTCCCGGGCCCGCAAGATCGAGCGCTTCCTCTCGCAGCCGTTCTTCGTCGCCGAACAGTTCACCGGCCGCTCCGGCGAGTACGTGCCGGTGGCCGAGACGGTCCGCGGCTTCCGCGAGATCCTCGATGGCGAGCACGACGACCTCTCCGAGGGCGCCTTCTACATGCAGGGCTCGATCGACCAGGTCCTCGAGAACGCCAAGTCCGGCGCCGCCGCCTAGGGCACGCAGATGGCGGCGGAGCACATGGTGGACGTCGAGGTCCTGACCCCGGAGGGCGAGGTCTGGAGCGGTGAAGCGCGCCAGGTCTCGACCCGGACCGAGGTCGGCGAAATCGGCATCCTCGCCAACCACTCGCCGGTGCTGGCGGCGCTGCAGCCGACCGAGCTCCGCCTCCACGTCTCCGAGTCGGAGACGAAACGCTACGCGCAGGCCCACGGCTGGCTGCAGGTCTACGGCAACCGGGCCAGGCTCCTGCTCGAGGAGGCGATCCCGCCCGAGGACCTCGACAGCGGCACCCTCAAAGAGCAACTCTCCGACGCCGAACAGCGGCTCTCCGAGAGCGAGGAGGGCAGCGCCGACCACGCCCGGGCGCAGAAGGACAAGGACCGGGCGGAAGCGTTCCTCTCGATCGCCGGGGGGTGATCCGATGAGCGAGGAGCTCGTTGTCCTCGCAAAGCGCCTGATCAGCTTCGAGACCTGCGAGCCGGATGCGATCTCCGAGGCCGCGGGGTTCGTGCAGGGGTGGTTGGAAGCTCGGGGGATCGAGACTAGGGCCGACGAGGTGCGCGGTCTGCCGGTGGTGATGGCCGAGGTCGGGCCCGCGGACGCCCCGACCGTGGTTTTGCACGGGCACATCGACGTGGTCCCCGGGCACCCCGCCCAGTTCGTGCCCGAGACCGCCGGCGACCGGCTGATCGGGCGCGGGGCCTACGACATGAAGGGCGCGGTCGCGGCGATGCTGCTGGTCACGGCGGCGATGCGCGACCAGGACAAGGTGCGGGTGCGGCTGGGGATCGTCGGCGACGAGGAGTCCGAGGAGGACGCCGAGCGCGGCTCCGACCACCTCGTCGACACCGGCTTCACCGGCGACTTCGCGATCACCGGCGAGCCGACCGACCTCCATATCGGGATCGAGGCCAAGGGCGTGCTGGCGCTGCGCCTGGAGGTGGGGGGGACGGCGGCCCATGGCGCCACCCCCTGGCTCGGCGACAACGCCGTTCTCAACGCGATCGACGTTTTCCGCAGTATCGAGTCGCTACCGTTTGCGCGGCACAGCTCGGAGCTGTTCGACCGACCTTCGATCAACCTGGGACGGATCGTCGGCGGCGACGCTCTCAACAAGGTGCCCGACCGCTGCGTTATCGACGTCGACATCCGCTACCTGCCCGGCCAAGACCCGGAGGCGATCCTCGCCGAAGTGCGGGAGCTTCCCGGCTGCGAGGCGCGGGCGCTGCTGACCCGGCCGCCGGCCACGATCGACCGCGAGTCCGCCTACGTGCGGGCGCTGCGGACCTCGGCTGCGGCGCACCACGACGGCGAGCCGATGAGCGTCGGCCGCGACGGCGCCTCCGACGCGGTCTCCTTCCTGCGGGTGGGCGTCCCGGCGGTCGAGTTCGGACCCGTAGGGGCGGGGCACCACGGCCCGGCCGAGTGGGTCTCGCTCTCCTCGCTGGAGACCTACCGGCAGGCGCTCGAGTCGTTCCTGCGCGAGATTCCGGACCGCCTCGATGAGTAGCGAAACGCCGCTCAACGCCGGCGGCTGGTCGCCGAAGAAGCCGCCCCCGAGCGGCGACGGCGAGCAGGCCCCGAAGCCGAAGCGCTTCTGGTGGCGCTTCCTCCTCGCCTCGGTCCTGATCGTCGCCGTCTCGGCGGGGGCGACGGCGACCAGCGTCCTCCTCTACATCGACAGCATCGCCCAGGCGCTCGGCCACAACGACAAGCTGCACAACAAACTTGACCGCGCGCTCGCCAACGTCCACCCGGGCGATCCCGAGAACATCCTCATCCTCGGCTCCGACAAACGCGCCGGCGAAGAATTCGAAGAAGACCCCGGCCGCTCGGACACGACGATCCTGCTTCGCCTCGACCCCGAGAAGGACTCGATCGCGGTGATGTCGATCCCCCGCGACCTCAAGGTCGAAATCCCCGAATACGGGACCGGCAAGTTCAACGAAGCGTATTCCTACGGCGGCCCGAAGCTGACCCTGCAGGTGGTCAAGGAACTGACCGGGTTGCCGATCCAGCACGTCGTCAACGTCGACTTCCTCGGCTTCGTCCGCGCCGTCGACGCGATCGGCTGCGTCTACACCGACGTCGATCGCCGCTACTACCACTCAAACGCCGGGTTGCCCGCAGACGAACAGTATTCGGAAATCAACATCAAGCCCGGCTACCAGAAACTCTGCGGCAAAAAGGCCCTGCAGTACGTGCGCTACCGCCACACCGATACCGACATCGTCCGCTCGGCCCGCCAGCAGTCGTTCATCAGCGACGCCCGCCAGCAGATCTCCATCCAGGACCTCGTCTTCGACCAGAGCGAACTGATCGACATCTTCACCGAATACACGACCTCCGACATCAGCGACGGCAGGACGATGCTGGAAGTGCTGAAACTCTTCATCGCCTCGCGCAACGCGGCGATCAAGCAGGTCCACTTCCCGGCCGAACTGGGTCCGAGCTATGTCTACGCCTCCCACAGCGCGATCGAAGGCGCCGTGAAGGAATTCCTCAGCGGCGAGACCAGCGAAGAAGCCGGCGGCGGCGAATCCGGGTCCTCGGGTGGCAAGCACAAGGGGAAGAAGAAGGCACACGGCGGCGGCAAGTCCAAGCAGGGCAAGAAGGACAAGAAGAAGCCGAAGCCGAAGGTCGAGGTCGCCAAGCCCGGCGAGGACGGTCTGGTGCCGGCGCGGGAAGCCGGCGAAGCCGAGGCCGAAGCTGCCGCCCGCCACGTCGGCGGCGGCTTTCCGATCTTCTACCCGACCCGCCTGCCCTCGGGAGCGCACTTCGTCGAAACCGACCCCTACGAACACGTCGTCGACCCCCGCGTCTACCGCTTTAAGGGCAGCGACGGCGATCGCCACGTCGCCTACAAAATGGTCGCGGTGATGGAAGAGCCCGACGGCTACCACTACTTCGGGGTTCAGGGGATCAAGGGCTGGGAAGACCCGCCGATCCTCGACAACCCCAGCGTCAGCGAGGAAATCCACGGGCGCGAATACGAGATATTCGTCGACAGCGGCCGGATCAAATTGATCGCCTGGCACCGTGGGTCGAACACCTATTGGATCGCCAACGACCTCGAACAGTCGCTCGGCAACGAACAGATGGTCGGAATGGCGCGATCCGCCGATCTTGTGATGGGAAAGAAAAAGCCGAAGAAAAAGGGTAGGAGGCACTCATGAGTGAGCAGCTGCAGCCGGTCGGCGTAATCGGAGTGGGCTGGGTCGGCCTGGTCACGGCGGCGTGCTTCGCCGAGCTCGGCCACAAGGTCGTCGCTCGCGACATCCTTCCCGAGAAGGTCGAGGCGCTCTCGCGCGGCGAGGTCACGATCCACGAGCCGGGCCTGGAGGACCTGCTGCGGCGGAACGCCGAGCGGATCACCTTCACCACCGACATGAACGAGCTGCTGGAGGGGGCGCGGCTGCTGTTCGTCTGCGTCGACACCCCGCCGACCTACTCCGGCGACGCCGACCTCTCCCGGGTCCGCGCCGTCGTCCAAGAGCTGCCGGAGGACTCAGACCACGTCCTGATCATGAAGAGCACGGTCCCGGCCGGGACCGGCGAGTCGATCCGGCGCGACATGCCCGAGCTCGCCTACGTCTCCTGCCCGGAGTTCCTCAAGGAGGGGACCGCGGTCGCCGACTTCATGCACCCCGACCGGGTCGTGGTCGGGTCCGACCCGGGCGACGAGGCGGCGGCCGATGCGGTCGAAGCCCTCTACAAGCCGCTCGGCGGCGAGATCCTCCGCACCGACGTCGCCAGCGCCGAGATGATCAAGCTCGCCTCCAACGCCTTCCTGGCGACGAAGATCTCCTTCATCAACGAGATCGCCAATGTTTGCGAGGAGGTCGGCGCCGACGTCGGCCAGGTCGCCAAGGGGATGGGCCTCGACGAGCGGATCGGCAACTCCTTCCTGCGGGCCGGGATCGGCTACGGCGGCAGCTGCTTCCCCAAGGACGTCAGCGCCCTGAAGATGCTGGCCGGGAACACCGGCTACCACTTCCAGCTGCTGACCGCGGTGATCGAGGTGAACGAGCTGCAGAAGCGGCGGGTCGTCGGCAAGCTGGAGAAGCACCTCGGCTCGCTGATCGGCAAGCGCGTGGCCCTGCTCGGCCTCGCCTTCAAGCCCGACACCGACGACATGCGCGAGGCCTCGAGCTTGGTGCTGGCGGCGCGGCTGCAGGGCGAGGGGGCGGAGGTGGTCGCCTACGACCCGGTGGCCGCCGAGCGCGCTGCCGGCCTGCTCGGATCGGTCGAGATGGCGAACTCGGCGATGGAGGCGCTCGAGGGCGCCGACGCGGCCGTCCTCGTCACCGAGTGGCGCGAGTTCGCCGACCTCGACTGGAACGCCGCCGCCGAGCGGATGACGCGGCCGCTGCTCGTCGACGGCCGCAACTTCCTCGACCCGGAGGCGATAACCGGGGCCGGCTTCGAGTACGAGGGCATCGGAAGATCCGTAGCCGGTCAGCCCACCGCCAACGCTTCCTAGTGGAGCGCTAGGTGCAGGCGATAGTTCTCGTCGGGGGCGAGGGCACCCGCCTGCGACCTCTCACCGCCGACGTGCCGAAGCCGGCGGTGACGCTGGTCGACCGGCCCTTCCTCGCCTACGCGATCGAGTGGCTGGCGGCGCACGGGGTGACCGAGGTCGTTCTCGCCTGTGGCTTTCTGCCCGGCGTCCTGCGCGAGGCGCTCGGGGACGAGGAGCGCCACGCCGGGGTGAGGATCACCTACGTCGCCGAGCCCGAGCCGCTCGGCACCGCCGGGGCGATCCGCTTCGCCGCCGAGGCTCTCGGCGACCGGCTCGAAGACCGTTTTCTCGCCCTCAACGGCGATGTCCTCGCCGACCTCGATCTCAGCGCCCTGGTGCGGGCGCACGAGGAGCGCGGCGCCCGGGCGACGATCGCCCTGCACCCGGTCGAGGACTCCTCCGCTTACGGCCTCGTCCGCTGCGAGGCCGACGGGCAGGTGCTGGAGTTCCTCGAGAAGACGGGGGAGGCGGTGCCGGGCGAGATCAACGCCGGCGCCTACGTGCTCGAGCGCTCGGTCCTCGACCTCGTCCCCGCCGGCCGCGCCGTTTCGATCGAGCGCGAGGTCTTCCCGCGGCTGGTCGGCGACGGCCTCTGCGCCCTGCTGCTCGACGGCTACTGGATGGACATCGGCACCCCCGAGCGCTACCTGCAGGCCAGCTGGGACATCCTCGAAGGCGGGGTCGAGACCGAGGTCGAGGCGACCGCGCCCGGCCGCCTGCTGGCCGCCGACGCCGAGATCGACGCGGAGGCGCGGCTGGGCGAGCGAGCCGTCGTCTCCTCCGGCTGCCGGATCGAGGCCGGCGCCGAGGTGACGGAAGCGGTCCTGCTCGACGGCTGCACGGTGGGGGCGGGGGCGCGGGTCGAGCGCTCGATTCTGGCTCCGGGGGCGACGGTCGAGCCGGGAGCGCGGCTCGTCGGCACCGTCGTCGGCCGAGATGAAAGAGTCCCGGCCTGATGGCCACCATGCTCGACGACGTCCTCGGCCTCCCCGACCAGCTTCGCGACGCGATGTGGCGGCTGGAGACGGCGCGCCTGCAGCCGGCGGCGGCGGCCGGGTTGATGGTCTGCGGGATGGGCGGCTCGGCGATCGGCGGCGAGCTCGCCGCCGCCGCGCTCGGCGACCGCCTGACCAAGCCGATGCTCTCGATCCGCGGCTACGAGCTGCCGAGCTGGGCAACCCCCGAGTGGACCGTGCTCTGCTGCAGCTACTCGGGCAACACCGAGGAGACGCTCGCCTGCTTCGAGGCGGCCGAAGTGCTGGGGGCGCGGCGGATCGTGCTCAGCACCGGCGGCGCCCTGGTCGAGCGCGCCCGCGAGGCGGGCGTCCCGGTCATCGCCCCGCCCGGGATCTACCAGCCGCGAGTCGCGGTCGCCTACATGCTGGTCGCCGCGGCCGAGGCGGCGGCGCTGGCCGAAGCGGCTCCCAGCATCCACACTGAGATCGACGCGGCGGCGGCGTTCCTCGAGCGCGAGCGCGAGGCGCTGCAGGCCCGAGCCACGGAGATCGCCGCCGAGCTCGACAGCGCGGTCACGGTGATCTACGGCGCCGATCTGACGGCGCCGGTCGCCAAGCGTTGGAAGACGCAGCTGAACGAGAACGCGAAGCTCACCTCGTTCAGCGCCGAGCTGCCGGAGGCCGACCACAACGAGGTCTGCGGCTGGACCGGCGACGCCGCCGCGAAGCTGGCCGCCGTCTTCCTCGAAGACTGCGACCAGCACCCGCGCGAGCGCCGCCGCTTCGACCTCACCGCCGAGCTCGTCGGCGAGAGCGCGGCAGCGGTGGCGCGGGTGGAGACGCAGGGGGAGACGCGGCTGGAACGCCTGCTCTGGGCGACGTTGCTCGGCGACCTGGTCTCGTTGGAGACCGCAAAGAAGCTCGGCGCCGATCCGGGAGAGATCGAGGCGCTGAACCGGATCAAGGAGGGGATGGCGCAGTGAGAGCGATGGTGCTGGCGGCGGGACTGGGAACGCGGCTGCGGCCGATCACCTACGCGATGCCGAAGCCGATGGTGCCGGTGATCAACAAGCCCGTGATGGAGCACATCCTGCGGCTGCTCGCCCGCCACGGCTTCACCGAGACGATCGCCAACCTGCACTGGTTCCCGGACGTGATCGAGGGCTACTTCGGCGACGGCTCGGCCCAGGGCGTCTCGCTCACCTATAGCCACGAGGAGCGGCTGCTCGGGACCTCAGGCGGGGTGCGGAACGCCGCCGACTTCCTCGGCGACTCCTTCCTAGTCATCTCCGGCGACGCGCTCACCGACATCGACCTGGCGGCGATGCGGGAGTTCCACGAATCCCACGACGGGATCGCCAGCCTGGCGATGAAGCGGGTGCAGGACACGAGCCAGTTCGGGGTGGCGATCGTCGGCTCCGACGGGCGGATCCAGGGCTTCCAGGAGAAGCCGGACCCCTCCGAAGCCCTCTCCGACCTCGCCAACTGCGGCATCTACATGTTCCGCAAGGAGATCTTCGACTACTTCCCCGAGCCGGGGACGAGCAAGGCGGCCAAGCCCGACGACCCCGATGGCTTCGCCGACTGGGCGATGGACGTCTTCCCGCGCCTGCTCGACGGCGACGTCCCCTTCTACTCGCACGAGATCGACGCCTACTGGAACGACATCGGCAACCTCGAGGAGCTGCGCGACGGCAACGTCGACGCGCTCACCGGGGCGGTGCAGGTGGAGAAGGAGGGCGAGCTGGTCGACGGCTACCGCAGCGGCACCGACCCCGGCGACGAGGGCGCCCTAGTCGGCCCCGTCCTCCTCGGCCCCGGCTGCGAGATCGGCGACGACGTCCGCATCGACGGCCCCTCGATCATCGGCGACGGCGTCCGCGTCGGCCCCGGCGCCCGCCTAAAAGAAGTAATCGCCCTCCCCGGGGCCGAGATCCCGGCGAACGCAGTCCTGATCGGCGCCATCGCCGCGGCGCGAGGCTGACGCCGCTCACGAGTCTGTGAAAACCGGCGTATAGCAACGGTTTTCACAGACTCGGTGATTAGGACCGAGCGCAGGGGAGGGTGCCGGTGCCCCTCCTCCGGAATTGACCTCCCCTCCGCTTC
>DASTGL010000343.1:0-4803 GCA_035719145.1 Solirubrobacterales bacterium | reverse complement strand
AGCGACGCGCTGTCCCAGGCCAATGAGGGACGTCAGTTCATCCTCGGCAAGATGGCCGAAGCGATCGAAGGCCCACGGGAGATGCTCTCCCAGCACGCGCCCCGGATCGAATCGATCAAGATCGACCCGGAGAAGATCGGCGCCGTGATCGGCAAAGGCGGGGAAACCATCCGCGCCCTCTGCGAGGAGTTCGAAGCCGAAATCGACGTCGAAGATGACGGCACGATCCGCATCTACGCTCCGACCGGCACGCTGGTCGAAGCCTGCGTGGCGCGAATCCAGTCGATGACCAAGGAGGCCGAAGTCGGCGATCGCTACGAATCGGCGAAAGTCGTCAAGACGACGACCTTCGGCGCCTTCGTCGAGCTGGTCAAGGGCACCGACGGCCTGCTTCACATCTCCAACGTGAAGCCGGGCGAGCGGGTCGACTCCGTCGACGACGTCCTCAAAGCCGGCGAGGAGATCGACGTCACCGTGGTCGAGGTCGACAAGGAGCGCGGACGGATCGGCCTGCGCCTCACCGACGACCCCTCGATTGCGGGTAAATCGCCCGAGGAACTGGCTTCGGTCGGCTCCGGCGGCGACGGCGGACGGCGTAACGGCGGCGATCGAGGCGGTCGCGGCGGACGCGACCGTGGCGGCCGTGGGCGCGAACGCGAGCGCCGCGGCTAGTTGAGCGCCCAGCTCACCACCCTGGACTCGGGCGTCCGGGTCGTGACCGAGGAGGTTCCCTCGGTCCGGTCCGTGGCGCTCGGGCTCTGGGTCCGGACCGGATCCAGGAACGAGACCCCGGCGCAGGCCGGGGTCTCGCACTTCCTCGAGCACCTGCTGTTCAAGGGGACCGCGCGCTACTCGGCGATCGAGATCTCCGAGCGCTTCGACGGCCTCGGGGCCTCGGTTAACGCCGCCACCGGCAAGGAGACCACGCACCTGCACGCCCGCTTCCTCGACGAGCACACCGAGGAGGTCTTCGACCTGCTGGCGGAGATGCTGCTGGCGCCGACCTATCCCGACATCGACTCCGAGCGCCAGGTCGTGATCGAGGAGATCGCGATGTACGACGACGAGCCGCAGGACCGCGTCCACGACGTTCTCGCCGAGGCGGTTTTCGGCGAGCACCCGCTCGGCCGCCGGGTCCTGGGGGAGGCCGAGGTGATCGCCTCGGTCCCGGTCCCGGACATCGAGGCCTACCGCCGCGCCCACTACACGGCGCCGCAGATCGTCGTCGGCGCCGCCGGGCACCTCGACCACGAGCGCATCGTCGATCTGGCGCAGCGGCTGGTGCAGCCGCCGGCCCAGGGCGACGGGCAGCTGCGGGAGACCTCGCTCGAGGGCGACTCCCGGCTCTGCTTCCTGACCAAGGAGACCGAGCAGTACCACATCTGCTTCGGAGCGCCGGGGCTGCGCCGCGACGACCAGCGGCGCTTCCCGCTCGCCGTCCTCGACGCGATCTTCGGCGGCTCGACCTCTTCCCGGCTCTTCCGTGAGGTCCGCGAGAAGCGGGGTCTCGCCTACTCGGTCGGCTCCTACAACGAGCAGTTCACCGACCAGGGCCTGGTCGCGACCTACGTCGGCACCCGCGAGGACAACGTCGAGGAGGCCTGCGAGATCATCGGCCGCGAGATGGCCCGGTTGCGCTCCGAGCCGGTCTCCGACGAGGAGCTGGTACGGGCTAAGGAGAGCGTCAAGGGCCGGCTGGTGCTTTCGTCGGAGTCGACCGCGGCGCGGATGACCCGGATCTCGCGAGCGACCCTGTTCGACCTGCCGATCGAAACCCTCGACGAGATGCTGGCCAAGGTCGACGCGATCGAGGTCGACGACCTGACCGCGCTGGCGGCGGAGCTCTACGGGGCCGACCGTCTCTCGGCCGCCTGCGTCGGCGCCGACGAAGACCGCTTCCGCAAGGCGCTGGCGCCCGTGAGCGAGGCGCTGGTAGCGGCGTGACGCGGGTGGCGGTCGCCGGGGCGGCCGGGAAAATGGGGGCGACCGTCTGCGAAGCGGTCGAAGAGGCCGAGGGGCTGGAGCTGATTGGGCGGGCCGATCCGGCGCTGGGGACCGAGCTCGGCGAAGTGCTGCCCGACGTCGACGTCGTCGTCGACTTCACGGTCCCGGATACGGCCCTGGCGAACGTCAAGGCGTGCCTGCAGGCCGGCGTCCACACCGTCGTCGGCACCACTGGCTTCGACCTCGAGGCCGCGCGGGCGGCGGCCGAGGCGTCGCAGGCCAACTGCTTCGTCGCCCCCAACTTCGCGATCGGGGCGGTGCTGCTGATGGAGGTCTCGCAGACGATCGCCAAGCACATGCCGGAGTGCGAGATCGTCGAGCTCCACCACGACAAGAAGCTCGACGCCCCCTCGGGCACGGCGAAGCGGACCCAGGAGCTGATCGACGCCGCCGGCGGCCACGTCCACCAGCCGATCCACTCGGTTCGCCTGGCGGGCCTCGTCGCCCACCAGGAAGTGATCTTCGGCGGCGTCGGGCAGACCCTCTCGCTCCGCCACGACTCGATCGACCGCCGCTCGTTCATGCCGGGCGTCGTCCTCGCCTGCCGCAAGGTCGCCGATCTGCCCGATCGCTTCACGGTCGGGCTGGAGAAGCTGCTCTAGATGGCCAATTCACTGGCGAGGCAACCGCGAGACGGGATACCCTGGAAGCGATGAAGGCGATCGAGGGGATCCTCACCGCGATGGCGACCCCGTTCGACGCGGACGGGAGGGTCGACCATGAGGCGGCGCGACGGCTGGCGGCGCACCTGCTCGAGCACGGCTCGCACGGGCTGGTGATCGCCGGCACCAGCGGCGAGTGCCCGACCCTGACCGACGGCGAGGAGATCGAGCTGCTGCAGGCGGTGCGGGCCGAGGTGGGGGAGGAGGCGCTGCTGGTCTGCGGCACCGGCACCAACGACACCCGGCACTCCTGCGAGCTGACGAAGATGGCTGCCGATGCCGGCGCCGACGCCTCGCTGGTCGTCGTCCCCTACTACAACAAGCCCAACGAGGCCGGCATCCGCGCCCACTTCGAGACCGTAGCCGCGGCTGTCCCCGAGCTGCCGATGGTGATGTACAACATCCCCTCGCGGGTGGTCATCAACGCCGGCCCCGAGCTGCTGGGCGCGCTGGGGCGCGACGTAGACAACATCGTCGCCGTCAAGCAGGCCAACGACGACGAGCTCGGCCCGATCGAGGGCCTGACCGTTCTTGCCGGCAACGACAACGTCCTCCTCCGCGTGCTCGAGTTCGGCGGCGGGGGCGGCATCTGCGTCGCCTCGCACATCGTCGGCGAGCAGATGCGCGCGATGTGGGACGCGGCGCAGGCCGGCGACATCGAGCGGGCGCGCGAGATCGATGCCGAGATCACCCCGGTCTATGAGGCCACCTCCGTCACCACCAACCCGATCCCGCTGAAGGCGGCCCTGGGCATGCTGGGCCTCTGCGAGGATCGACTCCGACTTCCCCTGGTATCCGCCGACGAGGAGCAGCGGGCCGCCATCAAGGCCGGTCTCGATGCCGCCCACGTCGCGATTCCCAGTTAGAACCAACTACCAAGAGAGTGAGTAACTACTTCTAGTGCCAAGCAAACTTCGAGTGCTGCCTTTGGGCGGCCTCGGTGAGATCGGTAAGAACATGACCGTCATCGAGTACGACGGCCGCATCGTCGTCGTCGACACGGGGCTGATGTTCCCGACCGCCGAGATGCACGGGATCGACCTCGTGCTGCCGGACTTCTCCTACCTGCGCGACCGCGCCGACGACATCGAGGCGATCGTCCTCACCCACGGCCACGAGGACCACGTCGGGGCGCTGCCCTACGTCCTCAAAGAGATCGGGATGCCGCCGGTGATCTACGGCGGCCTGCTGACCATCGGCATGGTCCGCTCCAAGCTCGACGAGCACAAGCTCGGCGAAAGCGCGCCGCTGAAAGAGCTGCCGCCGGGAGAGAGAGCGAAGGTCGGGCCTTTCGAGCTAGAGCTGATCCACCTCGCCCACTCGATCCCCGACATGCGCGCCGTCCTGCTCAGCACCGAGGCGGGCTCGGTGCTGATGACCGGCGACTACAAGTTCGACCAGACCCCGGTCGACGGTCGCCCCGCCGACGTCTCGCGGCTGGCGGAGCTCGGCAAGGAAGGGCTGCTGCTCCTCTGCGGCGACTCCACCAACGCCGATCGGCCGGGGGTGGCGCCCTCGGAGTCGAGCGTCGGACCGGCGCTGCTGCAGCAGTTCTCCCGCTGCAAGGGCCGGATCATCGTCACCTCGTTCGCCTCCAACATCCACCGCGTCCAGCAGGTGATCGACGCCGCGGTCCGTCTCGATCGTAAAGTCGCGCTGGTCGGGCGCTCGATGCGCAAGAACTTCAACATCGCTTCCAACCTCGGGATCGCCAACGCGCCGCAGGGGATCTTCATCCAGCCGCGGGAGATCGAGGACTTCCCCGACGAGAAGGTCGTGGTGATCTCGACCGGCAGCCAGGGCGAGCCGCTCTCGGCGCTGCGGCGGATGGCCAACAACGACCACCGCGATGTGCAGCTGCACTCCGGCGACACCGTCGTCTTCTCGGCGACCCCGGTGCCGGGCAACGAGCGCGCGGTGAACGAGACGATCGACCGCATCTATGAGATCGGCGCCACCGTGATCACCGCCAAGGACGCCCCGATCCACGCCTCCGGGCACGGCTGGCAGGAGGAGCTGAAGCTGATGCTCAATCTGACCAAGCCCAGATATGTGATGCCGGTGCACGGGGATTACCAGCGCCTGCGCCTGCACGCCGAGCTGGCCGAGTCGGTCGGCGTCGCCCGCGAGGACATCT
>DASTGL010000342.1:0-3251 GCA_035719145.1 Solirubrobacterales bacterium | reverse complement strand
AGGCGATGAAGCGAGCCGGCGACCTCGGCTACCTCGGCCTCTGCTTCCCGGAGGAGTACGGGGGCCAGGGCGGCGACTACTTCTACTCGCTGGTCCGGGCCGAGTGCATGAGCTACTCGGGCTCCGGCGGCACCAACATGGCCTTCGCGGTCCAGACCGACATGACCCTCCCCCCCATCCACCTGCTGGGGACCGAGGAGCAGAAGCGCAAGTACCTGGCGCCGGGGCTGAAGGGCGAGAAGATCGCCAGCCTCGGGATCACCGAGCCGGGCGCCGGCTCCGACGTCGCCGGGATCCGCACCACGGCGATCCGCGACGGCGATGAATACGTGATCAACGGCTCCAAGACCTTCATCACCAACGGCCCGCGCGCCGACTTCATCGTCCTCGTCTGCAAGACCGACCCGGATGAGCGCCACGCCGGCATCACCCTCTTCGTCGTCGACCTCAAAGACGAGAACGGCGAGAAGGTCCCCGGCTTCACCGTCTCCAAGGAGCTGGAGAAGATGGGGATGCACGCCTCCGACACCGGCGAACTCGCCTTTGAAGACGTCCGCGTCCCGGCCGACGCGGTGCTCGGCGAGGTCGGCAAGGGCTTCTACCACATCGCCTGGGAGCTTCAGGGCGAGCGCCTGGTCGCAGCCGCCGGCTGTCACGCGGGGGCCGAGCGGATGATGGAAAAGACGCTCGAGTACGCGAAGGAGCGCGAAGCCTTCGGCCGGCCGATCGGCAAGTTCCAGGCGATCCGCCACAAGTTCGCCGAGATGGCGACGAAGATCGAAGCGGCCAAACAGTTCACCTACGCGACCGCTTGGCGCTTCGGCAACGGCGAGTACCCGGTGCGCGAGATCACGATGGCGAAGCTCTATGCCTCCCGCATCGCCTGCGAGGTCGCCGACGAGTGCGTCCAGATCCTCGGCGGCTACGGCTACATGAAGGAGTACGAGATCGAGCGCGCCTACCGCGATGTCCGCCTCAACCGCATCGGCGCCGGCACCGACGAGGTCATGCTCGACGTGATCGGGCGGAGCTACGGGCTGTAGGCGAGGGCGGCGCCTTTTCCGCGTATATCGCGGATAAGGCGCCCCGATGACCATGACCGGAGCTGAGCGCGTCCGCGCCTACTACGAGGACCTGAACAAGGGGGACGCCGAGGCGGTCTCGGCGCACTTCACCAAGGAAGCCGTCCACTACTACACGCGCCTCGGCCCGCACGAGGGTGCGGAGACGATCGGCCGCTACGCCGCCTTCGGCGTCGAGCAGATCGACGCCCAGTGGCACCTCGAGAACCTGGTCGAGCAGGGCGACCAGGTGGCGATCGAGTGGACGATGACCTGGCGCGATCCGGAGAAGGACGAGCGGCGGCTCGACCGCGGCGCCGAGTTCTTCCTGATCCGCGACGGCAAGATCGCCGAGGTCCGCGCCTACCACCACGGCGGCAAGAAGAACCCGCAGGGCGACCTGCTCGGCTTCGACCACCAGGGCCGCGGCTACACGATGCTCGCCGACTGGCGGGCGCCGGCGCGGGCGGTCGAGGACGGCGTCACCGACGAGGACCAGGGATGACCGTCGTCAGGGACAGCGGCGCCCGCGCCACCCTGCCGCCCTTCGGCGAGGAGCACGAGGAGCTGCGGCAGACCGTAACCCGCTTCGTCACCAAGGAGATCGCCCCCCACGTCGACGAGTGGGAGGAGGCACGCGAATTCCCCCGCGAGTGTTCGGCCGCTGCGCCGAGCTCGGCTTCCTCGGCCTCAAGTTCCCCGAGGAGCTGGGCGGCCAGGGCGGCACCCATCTTCATGACGCTGTCTGGGTGGAAGAGCTGGCCCGCTCCGGCGGCTCCGGCGGCGTCGCCGCCGGCCTCAACGCCCACACCTCGATCGCGATGCCGCCGATCTTCAAGTTCGGCACCGAGGAGCAGAAGCAGCGCTGGCTGCCCGCCGGGATCGCCGGCGAGAAGATCGGCGCGCTCGGGATCACCGAGCCCGGCGCCGGCTCCGACGTCGCCTCCCTCGCCACCACGGCGAAGCGCCACGGCGACACCTACGTCGTCAACGGCGCCAAGACCTTCATCACCAACGGCGTCCGCGCCGATTTCCTGGTCTGCGCCTGCAAAACCAGCGAGGCGGGCGGCCACGGCGGCATCTCCTTCCTCGTCCTCGAGCGTGAGATGCCCGGCTACGAGGTCAGCCGCAAGCTGGAGAAGATGGGCTGGCACTCCTCCGACACCGGCGAAATCTCCTTCTCCGACGTCGAGGTCCCGGCCGAGAACCTGCTCGGCGAGGAGAACGGCGGCTTCAAGCTGATCATGGCCAACTTCGCCTGGGAGCGGCTGCTGATGGCGATCGGCGCCGTCGGCGCGATGCAGAAGCTGATCGACACCACCGTCGCCTACGCCTGCGACCGCGAAGCCTTCGGACGCCCGATCGGCAAGTTCCAGGCGATCCGCCACCAGGTAGCCGAGATGGCCACCCTCGCCGAGACCTCCCGAGCCCTCACCTACAACGCCCTCCGCCTCTTCCACGAAGGCCAAGACTGCATCCAAGAGGTCTCGATGGCGAAGCTCCTAACCCAGCGCGCCGTCCTAGAAATAGCCGACCAGTCCCTCCAGATCCACGGCGGCTACGGCTACATGCGTGAGTACGGCATCGAGCGAGCCGTCCGCGACGCCCGCCTAGGCCCGATCGGCGGCGGCACCGACGAGATCATGAAAGAGATCATCGGCAAGACGATGGGGCTGTAGAACTAGGACATGCCTTTCGACGCTGACCGGATTCAGACTCGTCGTGAGGAGGCGATCGCCTTCTTCCACGTCAATCAAACGGGTCGAAACGCCGTGGAGCGCGTCGTTGCCCTCTTCTTCTCCGTCGCCGCGATCGCCGGCTCCGTCGGGGTCGCTGCTGGAACGCCGGACGTCTTGCTGCCATTGCCAGCGTTGCTGTTCCTGCTTCTTTCCTACATGTTCCAGCAGTACGCGGACCTGACTGTGTTGGGATGCGCCCGCCGCCGACTGGAGGATCTGGTCAATTCCGAGCTGGAAGCGAAGGGCCTTGTCTATGAGACTGCTGTTGCTCAGATTCGACAGGTAAACCCTCTGGTCCGCAGTGTTCGTCTTCTTCAGGGCCTGCTGGGCCTTGTCGTCCTAGCTGCGCTCATAGTTGCCACGGTGGTTGCCGTCAGAGAGCACGACTCGTTGATCCTCGTCGGCTATTCGTGCGGAACGCTGCTGGCGATCCTGTCCTTCGGTTATTCCT
>DASTGL010000341.1:0-2773 GCA_035719145.1 Solirubrobacterales bacterium | reverse complement strand
GATGACGTGGGCGAACTTCAGCGGCCCGTCGTCGAGCGCCGCTTCCAGCTCACCGACGTTGAGCCCATCTGCCTCCAGCGAGATCGGCACCAACTCGACCCCGAGCTGCTGCAGCAGGAGCAGGGTGCGGTCGTAGCTCGGCTGCTCGACGGCGACGCGGTCGCCAGGACCGAGCAGGTGCTGGAACAGCATCGCCCCCGCCTCGAGCGACCCGTTGGTGATCATCACCTGCGCCGGATCGAGGTCCCCGTGCCGCTCCGCGACCCATTTGCAGAGGCCGGGATGGCCGATCCCGACGCCGTAGGAGAGCGCCGTTTCCCAGTCGGAGGAGAGCGCCCGCTGGGCCGCCTCCCGCACCTGCTCGTGGGGGAGGATGTCGGCGCTCGGGGCGCCGCGCGCGAAGGAAATCGTCTCGCCTGCCATCGACCCCGACCCTAGCAACGCGGCGTTAGCGATCGACGCCCGGCGGGCATAGGACCGATGAAGATGATCGCGGCGACGAAGAGAGGGCGGCCTGCCCTCGCGGTGGCGGTGCTGGCGGCACTGGCCCTGGCCGCGATCCTGATCCTCCACGACGCCGACGCGGGCGCCGAGGGGGCAAAGGTCGGATCGAACCGCGATGCGGTCGAAAGGCTGTTGCGCCGGCAGGATCTCGGCCCCGGCTACTTCTTCCTACGCTTCCCGAACGAGGGGGAACCGTCGCCGCAGATCACCTGCGACCGTCTCAAACCCTCCGACGAGGAGCCGAAGCTGGCCGCCTTCCTCGGCCGCTATCCGGTGAGCGGCTGCTACGCGATCTACGCCCGCCTCTTCGACGCCGGCGACGGCCGCCCGGTCCCCCACCTGGTCGGCACCGGCGCGGTCGACGTGGGCAGCAGCAAGGGCGCGACCGCGCTCCTCAAGGTCGCCTCGCTGACCGTCAGCCACGGCTTCGAAGACGAGCTGCCCAAGGAAGTGCCGGCGCCCGAACAGGTGGGCGACGAAACGGAGATCTTCCGAGTCGAAAACCTCCAGTTCTTCGAAGAAGAGGAAGCCGAAGCGTCGATCGTCGCCTGGCGCTCCGGATCGTCGGTCGGAGCGGTCTACGCCCAGGGAGGAACGCCCAAGGCCAACGACCTCGAAGCCCTCGCCTTCGCGCGTCTGCAGCAGCAGCACCTCGAACACCCGACCCCCTACACCCGCGCCGAACGCTACGACGCCGAAGCGGGGTTCGAAGACCCCGCGATCGCGGTGCCGGTCTACTGGCTCGGCCGCAGCTTCAAGCCCAGCGGCTCGCTGCCGGCGGCGAAGCTCGAAGGGGCGATCGCGCCCAACTCGCTCTTCAAAGGCCTGCCGGGAGAGAAGCTCGAGGTCTACTACGACCCCGATCTCTCGCTCGATACCTGGACCGCCGCCGGCTGGCAGAAGTTCTCAGCCACGGCTAAGGCCCGGAAGCTGATCGGGCTGCCGTGCACGAAGACGGCTCGGGTCGCCCTCGCCGAAGGCAGCGCCACCCTCTACGCGGCGCCGCGGCTCAAGTCCAAGCGCTGCGGGTCGAACCCGCCGGTCCACTACTTCGCCGTCGCCGAAATCGGCGGCGTGGCGATCGCCGTCAACCTCGAGAGCTGCCCTCGCTGCGGCACCGCCGCCGGCGGCAGCGAGTTCAACTCGATGGCGGGGATGAAGGCGGTTGTGAGAGCGCTGCAGCCGCGCTAGAGCGAGCGCAGCATCTCGGCGGCGATCTGCGCCGTCTCGGTCGGGCTTTCGCCGACCCGCACGCCCTTTGCTTCGAGCGCGTCTTTCTTCGCCTGGGCGGTGCCCGAGGAGCCGGAGATGATCGCGCCGGCGTGGCCCATCTGCTTGCCGGGGGGCGCCGTGAAGCCGGCGATGTAGGCGACGACCGGCTTCGAGACCTCGGCGGCGATGAACTCGGCCGCCCGCTCCTCGGCGTCGCCGCCGATCTCGCCGACCATCACGATCAGCTCGGTGTCGGGGTCGGCCTCGTACATGGTGAGGATGTCGATGAAGTCCGAGCCGACGATCGGGTCGCCGCCGATGCCGACGATCGAGGAGTTGCCGGTCCCGGCCTGCTTCAGCTCGTTGCCGATCTGGTAGGTCAGGGTGCCGCTCTTGGAGACGACGCCGATCGGGCCCGGGTCGAAGAACTGGGCCGGGATGATGCCGACGTTGGCCTTGCCGGGCGAGAGGACGCCGGGGCAGTTCGGGCCGATCAGCCGGACGCCCTTCTCCTTCGCCTTCCAGTACGTGTTCAGCATGTCGAGGACGGGGATCCCCTCGGTGATCGCGATCACCGTCTCCACACCGGAGTCGATCGCCTCGTCGATCGCGGGGGCCGCGAAGCGGGCGGGGACGAAGATCATCGAGGTGTTGGCGCCCGCCTCGGTGACCGCCTCGGCGATCGTGTCGAAGACCGGCACGCCCTCGACGTCCTGGCCGCCCTTGCCGGGCGTGACCCCGGCGACGAGGTCGGTCCCGTAGGCCTTGTTGCGCAGCCCGTGGAAGGAGCCCTCGCGCCCGGTCAGGCCGGAGACGGCGAGCTTCGTCCCCTCGTCGATGATGATGCTCACGAGGCACCTCCCGCCAGCTCGACGACACGGCGCGCGGCGTCCAGCATCGTCTTCTCCTGGTGCAGGTTCGGCAGGTTCGCCTCGGCGAGGATCGCCAGGCCCTCTTCGAAGTTGGTGCCGTCGAGGCGTACGACCAAGGGCAGGTCGAGGTCGATCTGGCTGGAGGCGGTGACGATCCCCTTGGCGATCTCGTCGCAGCGGGTGAT
>DASTGL010000340.1:0-2163 GCA_035719145.1 Solirubrobacterales bacterium | reverse complement strand
GACGTCGCCGCCCTCCTGACCCCGGCGGCCCGGGCGCGGCTCGGCAAGGCCCCGGCGCCGTCGACCGGGATCGTGGATTCGCAGAGCGTCACCTCGGGACCGCAGAAGGGCGAGCGCGGGGTGGACGGGAACAAGAAGGTGAAGGGCATCAAGCGCCACCTCCTGACCTGCTCGTTCGGCTTCGTCCTCGCCGTCCTGGTCTCGGCCGCGAACCTGCACGACACGCACGGCCTGGAGCCCTTGCTCGAGCGGGCGGCCGAGGCCGGGTGGGACCTGCGGCGGGTCAAGGTCGACGCGATCTACACCGGCCCGGTGGTCCGGGCCGCGGCCGACCGGCACGCCGTCGACGTCCAGGTCTCACTCCGCGACCCCACCGCCCGCGGCTTCGCGCCCTTGCCGGTCCGGTGGCGGATCGAGGCCACATTCGGCACGCTCACGAACCGTTACCGGCGCCTGACCAGGAACCTCGAGCAGAGCGGCGAAGCAGCAGAGAACGTGGTCGAGCTGGCCAATCTCAGGCGTGTCCTGCGTGTCTTGACCCGCCTCGATCAAAATCTCGCCTAATGAAACAGGCTCTAAGCTCGACTTTGGCCGTTTGGGGGCAGGTTCGGCGGCCGCCCCAAGGGTGGGCGCGGCCTTGAAGCCGGCGGTGCGCGTGGGAGGCTAAGGCTGGCGCATCCCCGCCGAGAGACGCCGCCGTGCCACGCCTGCCAGCCCGCTTCGCCGCCCTCGTCCGAGCCTTCGCGCCGGTGTTCCTGCAGCAGCGGACGTGGCGCCACGCCGAGCTGCTGCTGATCGGTGCCATCCTGGCGCCTGGCAAGCGCACGGTGACCAGCGTCTTGCGGATCGCCGGGCTCGGCCGGGAGCGGCGGTTCACCAACTACCATCGCGTGCTCAACCGCGTGGCCTGGAGTCCCCGGGCGGCCTCCCGCCTGCTGTTCGGCCTACTGCTCGACGCCTTCGCGCCGACCGGTCCCGTGGTGTTGGGCATCGACGACACGATCGAGCGCCGCCGCGGCAAGCGGATCAGCGCCAAAGGCATCTACCGCGACCCGGTCCGTTCCTCGAAAGGCCACTTCGTCAAGGCCAGCGGCCTGCGCTGGCTCAGCCTGATGCTCCTGGCCCCGATCCCCTGGGCGGGCCGGGTCTGGGCCCTGCCGTTCCTCACCGCTCTGGCCCCTTCCGAGCGGTACTGCCGCCAGCGCGGCAGGCGCCACAAGAAGCTGACCGACTGGGCGCGGCAGGTGGCTCTCCAGGCGCGCCGCTGGCTGCCCGGGCGCGAGGTCGTGCTGGTGGGCGACAACAGCTTCGCCGCCCTGGACCTCCTCGCGGCGCTCGTCCGGCACGGCCTGATCTGCGTCACCCGCCTGCGGCTGGACGCGGCCCTGTACGAGCCGGCGCCGCCGCGCCGGCCCGGGACGGTCGGGCGTCCCCGGACCAAGGGCGCCCGCCTGCCGAACCTCTCGGCCGTCCTGGCCGACGCGGGCACGCGCTGGGCGGAGATCGCCGTGCCCGGCTGGTACGGCGAGGGAGAGCGCGTGGTCGAGGTCTGCTCCGGCACCGCCGTGTGGCGCCACGCCGGCTCGCCGGTCGTGCCGATCCGCTGGGTGCTGCTGCGCGACCCGCGGGGCCGCTTCGACCCCCAGGCCCTGCTCTGCACCGATCCGGCGCGCGACCCGCTGCAGATCGTCCGTTGGTTCGTCCGCCGCTGGCGGGTGGAGGTCACCTTCCGGGAGGTGCGCGACCACCTCGGCGTCGAGACGCAGCGCCAGTGGTCCGACCGGGCGATCGCGCGCGCCACGCCCTGCCTGCTCGCGCTGTTCTCCCTCGTATCCCTGCTCGCCGCGCGCCTCGACCGCCACGCCCGCACGGCCGTGTCCACGGACGCTTGGTACCGCAAGCCGCGCCCGACCTTCGCCGACACCCTCGCCGCGGTCCGGCGGCAGCTGTGGCGCGAGCAGGGTTTCCTGACGTCCCGGCGCCGGTCCGAGGCGACGAAACTCAGCCCCGCCCTCCGCCACGGCATTGCCTACGCGCTCTGCCATGCCGCCTGAACGGCCAAAGTCGAGCTGAGGCGGTGCAATCCGCCGGGGGTTTCCGGCATGGAGACGCTGGTCAGGACGGATCCCGCAAGCCGAGATCGCGGGCGCCTTACCGGCTGAC
>DASTGL010000339.1:0-6109 GCA_035719145.1 Solirubrobacterales bacterium | reverse complement strand
GAACGGCGAGGCGGTTGGGGTCTCGACCTCGACGACGCTCAGCTCGCGGCGGTGCAGCGCGGTCAGCAGCTCCTGCAGGCCCGGCAGGTCGAGCACGTCGCGCAGGCACTCGCGGTAGGTCTCGAGGATGACCGGGAAGCGGGGGAAGTCGCGCGCCACTTCGAGCAGGGACTGGGATTTCAGCCGCTGCTGCCAGAGCGGGGTGCGGCGACCGGGGTAGGCGCGCGGGATCAGCAGCGCGCGGCCGGCGTTCTCGCGGAAGCGCGCGCCGAACAGCGCCGAGCCGCCGAGCTCGCCGACGACGAGGTCCTCGAGCTCGTCCGGCTCGATCAGCACGAGGTCGGTGCCGGGCGGCTCGTCGGCGTCGGGGAGGTGGATGACGATGCCGTCGTCGGACCAGATCGCATCGGCCTCGAGGTCGCGTTCGTCGCGGATCTTGGCGGCGAGGGCGAGGCCCCAGGCGGCGTGGACGCGGCCCCCGTAGGGGCTGAGGATGCAGAGCCGCCAGTCGCCGATCTCGTCGCGGAAGCGCTCGACCACGATCGTCTCGTCGGAGGGCACGACCCGGGTCGCCTGCTGCTGCTCGCGCAGGTAGGAGACGAGGTTGTTGGCGGCGCGCTCGTCGAGGTCGTACTCCTTGGCGAGCTCGGCCGGGTCGCGGGAGACCGCCTCGCGGGCGAAGGCGCCGATCGCCCGGCCGAGCTCGGCCGGACGGCCGATCCCGTCGCCCTTCCAGAACGGCACCGCGCCGGGGGCGCCGGGGGCCGGGGTGACGATCACCCGGTCGCGGGTGATTTCCTCGATCCGCCAGGTGCTGGAGCCGAGCAGGAAGGTCTGGCCGGGGCGGGCCTCGTAGACCATCTCCTCGTCGAGCTCGCCGACCCGGCGGCCGTCGGGCAGGTGGACGCCGTAGAGGCCGCGGTCGGGGATCGTGCCGGCGTTGGTGACGACCAGCTGGCGGGCGCCTTTGCGGCCGTGGATCGTGCCTTCGGTGCGGTCCCAGACGATCCGCGGCCGCAGCTCGGCGAAGCGATCGGAGGGGTAGCGGCCGTCGAGCATGTCGAGCACGTTCTCCAGCTGTTCGCGCGAGAGGTCATGGAACGACTGGGTGGACGTGACGAGGCGCTCGACCTCGTCGACCTCCCACTCGTCGAGCGCCGCGATCGAGACCAGGTGCTGGGCGAGGACGTCGAGGGGGTTCTGCGGGATCGTCGTCTCCTCGATCTCGGCCTCGCGCATGCGCCGGGCGACGACCGCGCACTCGAGCAGGTCGCCGCGGTATTTGGGGAAGATCCGGCCTTTGGAGACTTCGCCCATGCGGTGGCCGGCGCGGCCGATCCGCTGCAGGCCGCGGGTCACCGACTTCGGCGACTCGACCTGGATCACCAGGTCGACCGCCCCCATGTCGATCCCCAGCTCCAGCGAGGAGGTGGCGACGAGGCAGGGCAGCTGTCCCGACTTCAACATCTCCTCGACGTTGGCCCGCTCCTCGTGGGACAGGGAGCCGTGGTGGGCTCGGGCTATCTCTACGTAGTCGGTGGGGGGGCCGGGGGGGTCCGCACCGGACAACTGCTTGGGAGGGTCCGGTGAGGACTCCCCCGGCTCCCCACCCGACGCCGCAGCATGGCCCGCATGCTCGGTGGCTGGGAGCTCGCCTTCGCCTTCGCCGTTCGCGAGCTCGTTGAGGCGCTTGGCCAAGCGCTCAGCTGCTCGTCGGTTGTTGACGAAGATCATCGTCGAGGTGTGTTCTTCGACCAGCTCCAGCAGCTTCGGATAGATCGCCGGCCAGATCGAGCGGACGTGAGCTGACGGCTCTACTTCAGTCGGCGGCGGCCCGTCCTCAGAGGGGTATGCCGGAGCTCCCGGATCCGCCATGTCCTCAACTGGGACGACGATCTCCAGATCCAAAGCCTTCTTCTGCCCGGCATCGACGATCCGGCACTCCCGCTTAGGCCCAACGAGGAACTGCCCGATCCGCTCAAGCGGCCGCTGGGTAGCCGACAACCCGATCCGCTGTATCCCCGGACCTTCCCCCACGGATGGGGGGTCGGGGGAGTCCTCACCGGACCCTCCCAAGCTGTTGTCCGGGGAGGACTCCCCCGACCCCACCCCAAACTGCACGAGATGGTCCAACCGCTCCAAGGTCAAGGCCAAATGCGACCCCCGCTTGGTCTGAGCCACCGCATGGATCTCGTCCACGATCACCGCTTCGACCCCGGTGAGGATCTCCCGCACGCTGGAACTCAGCATCAGGTACAGCGACTCCGGCGTGGTGATGAGGATGTCGGGCGGCTCTTTGGCCATCGCCCGCCGTTCTTTCTGCGACGTATCGCCCGTGCGCAGCCCGACCCCGATCTCGGCGCCGATCCCGCGCAGAGGTGCCCGCAGGTTGCGCTCGATGTCGTAGGAGAGCGCTTTCAGCGGCGAGACGTAGACGAGCTTGACCCCCGTCCCCAGCTCTTTCGACCGCGCCAGCTTGTCGATCCCCCAGAGGAAGCTGGCGAGCGTCTTCCCCGACCCGGTCGGGGCGCAGATCAGCGTGTGCTCGCCGCTGGAGATCGCCTCCCAGCCGCCAGCCTGCGCCGGCGTCGGCCCCTCGAAGGAGGCCTCGAACCAGCGCCGCGTAGCCGCCGAGAACGGCGCCAACGGGTCGGACTTCGCACTAGCTTTCGCCTTGGTTGCCAACCCACCGATCTTACGCATGTCGATCCGGCGGCAATCGAGCCGCATTACACTGGCGCGATGGCAGACAAAACGCTCAGCGGCGATGTCGAGGAACTGCGACGAGCACGAGCCTTGAGGCTGGAAGCCGATCGTCAGGCCTCGATGAGTGAACGGCTGGCCCGAGTGCACGCGCTGTCCAAGCAGATGAGCGCACTCAAGGGAGCGGCTAGATCTAAGTGATGCAGTTCGACCTCCGCGCACTTCTGGAGGCATTGAATGAGGCGGAGGTGAGCTTCGTCGTGATCGGCGGAGTCGCCGTGGGAGCTCATGGATACGTCCGCGGGACCGAGGATCTCGACGTCGTGCCTGACCCGGATCCCGAGAATTTGGCACGACTGACTGCGGTGCTGAGAAAGCTCGACTCGACGTTGCCGACCGTCGGGGACCGGCCCTTCAACCCGGCGACCGACGCGGGGGTGATTCGACGAGGTGGCAACGTCACGACGATGACCCGCTTCGGAGGGCTTGACGTCGTCCAGCGCGCTCGCGGCGTCCCTAGCTATATCCAGCTTGTCGCAGACGCGGTAGATAGCGAGTTGCTGGGAGTGCCGGTGAAAGTCTGCTCCCTCTCACGGCTGCGCGAGATGAAGGAAGCACAGAGCAGGGCCCAAGATCTAGCCGACCTGGAAAATCTTCCGGAGAGCTGAAGGAGAAGTTCGGGGGTGGAAGAGGCGCATCGACGCCCCTCCCACCGGTGCCGGAGAGCTAGGGCGTTCCGCCGGTGAACTTGACGTAGGAGTACCAGGCGGGCTTCGGGGTGAAGCCGGGGCCGAAGAGGCCGGAGCCGTCGCAGAAGTTGCAGGCGCCGGGCTGGTCGTCGACCGAGAACCAGAAGACGCTCTTCAGCCTCCATTTCGCCTGGTTGTTGCGCAGCTGGGTGAAGGAGGTGCGCAGTTCCTTCGCCTGCCCGGCCGGGCCCTTGGCGAAGAGGTTGCCGGTGTTCTTGGGGCCGGAGCTCCAGCCGAGCTCGGTGATCAGGAGCTTCTTCGCCGCGTCGCCGTTGCTGCTCAGGGTCTTGCGGAATTCGCTGACGACTTCCGGCAGTTCCTTGGCGAAGATCGTGTACGGGTGCAGCGCCGCGCCCGAGAACTTGGACTTGATCCCCGGGTTGTGCTTGTACATCGCGTTGACGAAGTCGCTCGCGTACCAGTTGAGGCTTTTGTGCTTGCCGGTCTTGCGGTCCCGGGCGCCCTTCGGCCGGGAGAAGAGGCCGGCGAGGACCACCTGCGCCCCGGGGTCGGCCGTGTGCAGGGCGTTGTAAGAGAGCTTCACCAGCTGGCCGTATTCGGCCGGGTTGGGCTTGGCGATGAAGTACTTGAAGTTCGGCTCGTTCCAGATCTGCC
The DNA here is from genome assembly GCA_035719145.1 of Solirubrobacterales bacterium. Lineage (GTDB taxonomy): Bacteria > Actinomycetota > Thermoleophilia > Solirubrobacterales > 70-9 > VAYN01. The sequence goes on along the minus strand of DASTGL010000339.1, from coordinate 2,042 downwards.
ATTCGCGGATCGGCCGGGCCGGGACGCCGGGATGCTCGGCCCAGAAGCTGCCGTTCGGGCCGTAGCGGGCGACCGCGGCGGTGAGGAAGGCGGTCCAGCCGGTCCGGGCCGCACCGCTGACCGGAAGCCGCGCCGGGGCGGTCAAGCCGCCCGCGCCCGGGACGCGCTTGCTGGGAACGGCCCATTCGGGCGCGCCGGTGAGGAAGGGAAAGACCTTGATCCCGGCTTTCGCCGCCTCTTCGACCTGGTTGTCGAAGCCGCTCCAGTCGTAGGAGCCGCCGGGGCTCGGCTGCACCGAGGGCCAGCCGATCGAGATCCGCAGGCTTTCGACCCCGCCGGCGCCGAGCCGCTGCAGCTCGGCCGAGCTCGGGGTGTTCTGCGGCACCACGCCCCAGAAGCCCGCCGGCAGCGCCTGCGCCGCCGAAGCGAAGACCGCGAAAGAGGTCAGCAAGGCCGCGGTCAGCGTCCAGGCACGCAGCATTCTGCTCATGTGCTCGCTCCTTTTCGACATCGGGTCAGCTCGCCTTTGGCGAGACGGAAGAGCCGGGGCCCTGACGGCGCTGCCGGTAGTAGAAGGCGCCGATCGAGATCGCCGCGAGGACGACGATCGCGATCAAGATCGGGACCAGCGGCGAGGACGAGCTGTCTTCTTCGGCGCTGGCGGTGTTTTCGCCGAGGTTGACGACCGGCTTGTTCTCGCCGATGCCCCCTGCACCCTTCGAGCCGCCCTGGGGCTGCCCCCCGTTACCGGCAGGCGCTTGGTTACCCTGGCCGGTGTGGGAGCCGCCGCCCTGCGAACCGTTGCCTCCGCCCGAGCCGCCACCGACGGAGCCGTTCGACTTTTCGGCTTCGGTGCCGGCTTCGTTGCCGTTGCCCGGATTGCCGTTCGAGCCCTTGTGGTGAGGATGAGCGGGACTTTCTTCCTGCGGGACGGTTGGTACTTCGGGTTCGTACTGAAGTTCACTCGCTTCCCGAGCCTGAGCCGGAGCGCAAGCTAATGCCAGCACAGCAAGCACTGAAAGAAGCAAGGCGACAGGTAGGCCCGAGCCACGGTGGCGGGGGTGCCGGGTCCGAAACATGGCGCGCAAGGTTAGAGGAATCATCGGCGCTGATAAGTCCGCCGCTCTTGATCCTGGCTCTGCTGCTGGCCGGAGGCGGCTTTTCGCTGAGCCCGCGTCATATCGCCGGGCTTGCCGTCTGGCTGGTGCTGGTAGCGATGCTGGCGCTGGGCGCAGCGGGGAAGGCGACGCTTGGTCGACCCTTCTGGTGGGGGACGGGACTGCTGGGAGGACTGGCGCTTTTTTCCGCATTCTCATCTCTCTGGTCTGGGTCGGTAGAGCTCAGCGTGATCGAAGCCGACCGAGTTCTCGTCTACCTCGGCTTCTTTCTCACCGCGTTCCTGATCGCCCAAACCGACCAAAGGCGCCAACGTTTCGCTGAAGGCATCGGAATTGCGCTGATTGGGGCCGCCGTCCTTGCCCTGGCCAGCCGCCTGCTGCCCCATGTTTTCGAGCTGGGAGCGGGTTTGGGACACGGTCCGCGGCTCGCCTACCCGTTCGGCTACTGGAACGCAAACGGGCTTGCATTCGGCATCGGCACTGCCTTTTGCCTCTGGATGAGCCGGCGCTCGCTCACCCCCGCCCTGCGCTGGGTCGCGGTCGGCGCCCTCCCGGCCCTCCTGCTCGCCCTTTACTTCACCTACTCGCGCGGCGGCCTGCTCAGCCTCCTGATCGCCTGCGGCTGCCTATTCGTCCTCTCCTACGACCGCCTCTGGATGCTGGTGATGTTGGCGATCGGGGCGATCGGGGCGGTCCCGGCGGTGCTGGCCGTGCAGGCGAGCCGCAGCCTCGCCGACAACCACGCAGACGGGGTGGTGATCGGGCAGGGGGTCAAGGTCTTCCTCATCCTGCTCGGCGGGATCGCGCTCTCGCTGGCGCTCTTCGCGCTCCTGCGCCGGCTCGGGCGGCGCGGCGGCGGCCTCACCGGCCGCGCCTTGGCGCTCTCGCGCGACCGCCGCATCCTCCGCGCGGTCGCACTCGCCG
>DASTGL010000338.1:0-2085 GCA_035719145.1 Solirubrobacterales bacterium | reverse complement strand
CCCTTCTTTGGCCGGTCCAGTTTTCGCTACCGGCGGCGGTATCGGCGTTTTGAACGATCCGTCGGCTCCATAGCTGGTGCCGGCGGCGCTGGTCGCCCGCAGTCGGTAGTGGTAGACGGTCCCCGGCTGTAGGCCGGTCAGCGTTTCGCTCACCGCCACCAAGCCACTGCCGTGGCCGGCTTCGGCGAGGGAGGCGGGCGCGACGCTGCCGTAGCCCGTACCGAGGCCGTATTCGAACTGGTAGCGAGTCTGCACCTGGTTCGGGTTGACGGCGCCGCTGACCGTCGCCTGGAAGTACTGCAGGTTGCCGGCGCCGCCCGTCGTCGCCGAGGGGGCGCCCCCTTCCCGCACCGGTGCCACCTTGATCCCGAGCAGGTCGGCATCGCGGGTGATTTCGGTGTAGTAGGCGTAGCGTTCGCATTCGGCCGGCACCCCGCCCCAGGAGTTGTCGGCCGAGAGGACGCCGAGTGCCGCGTGGCCGCCGCTGTTGAAGACCGGGGCGCCGCTGTCGCCGCCGTGCACGCAGGTGGGGCCGAAGACGTTGGTGTGTTCGATGATCGTGCTTGGATCCGAATAGGTGGTGTCGACCTGGGTGACGGGAGCGCAGATCTTGCCGTTGTAATCGGTGATGGCGCAGACGAGCTCTCCCACGTAGCTCCAGGCTTCCGATTCGATCGCGTATTCCTGGTTCACTCCCCAGTTGACGATCTGGTACTTCCAGGGGCCGGTGGTCCACCAGTTGTTTTCGGCTTCGATCACGCCGTAGTCGTTGTAGCTGCCGACGCCGTTGAACGCCCAGGCTCCGGTGCTTCCCACCAGATGAGGGCTGATTGAGCCATTCGAGTCATAGGCGACCCATTGGGTCGAGGCGGAGCCCTGCAGGCAGTGGCCGGCGGTGAGCATGAACTTGTGGCCGAGGAGGTTGCCCACGGCCGGGAAGCCGGTCGTGCATTCCCCGCCTGCCGTGTTTTTGATGCCGAGGGTGAGACCGCCTCGAACCGGCAGGTCGCATCCTTTTGCGCCGGGTTCGTAGTGACAAGCGGTCAGGGAACCGTGAGTCGAGCGGCGGCCTCCCTGCTCGACTTCGACGTCGACCGTAAGAGCGTCGGCCTTGGACTGGATCAGGCCCTTGGCGTCCTGGTCGAGCCCGCTGGCGCGTTCGACGACGACCGCGTTGGCGGCGGGGTCGATCGAGGTCCTGGCGTGCCCGGCCTCGATCTGGCCTCGCAGGCTCCTGTCGAGGCTTTCGTGGGCGCGGATCAGCTCGACCCAGCTGGATCCGGCCGCGGCAAAACGGAAGTGGCCGGCCAGGCCCATCTGCTGCAGGCGTGGCGCGGCGAGGGCGCGGTCGGCCGGAGCGAGCACCGGGACTACGAACTCGGCTCTCGCGGAGTCGAACCACACTCCCGAGTAGTCCTCGCCGAGCACCGCCTGCAGCTGGCCGACGATGCCGGGGGCGCGTTCCTGGATCTCCAGGCTCGTTGCCGCCGCTTCCCGGGAAACCCCGAAGCTCTTCTGGTAACTCTCGAGGGCCGCGGGATCGGGGCCTTCGGGGGCGGCCGCAGCTGCGAGGGCGGGAAGGGTGAAGGCCAGCAGCGCTGCGAGCACCGCGGCGAGGGCGGCCACGCGGGCCCTCATTCCTTTCCCCTGGTTGGAAACCCCCCTCGAACGCACATCGCCGCTGCCTGACTGGTGCATGGCTCTCTCCCGTTTTAGTTCCCTTGCCGACCCACTCGGCGACGCGAGCCTACATCTTTGGAAACACGTATGTCTGCGAAGCGGGGGCCGGCGGTGTCAGGCCGGCAGCTGGGCCTTCTCCACAAGCTCCAGCAACTCGGCGTGAGGGCGGTCTAGAAGCAGCTGGACCCGTCGCGGCGGGGCATCGTCCTCGACCCAGGTAACGGTCCCCGGCCAGTAGGGGCTGGGCGGACGGCCGGGGTGGTGGAAGGCGGTGGCGAAGACCCAGCTGCCGGTGTTGTGGAGGCGGCCGCCGCGGGGGAGGGGCCACTCGGGTTCGCCGGGGAGGGGGCCGCCGCGGTGGGTGTGGCCGGTGATTACGTGGACGTCGTCGAGGCCGAGCCGGGT
>DASTGL010000337.1:0-5634 GCA_035719145.1 Solirubrobacterales bacterium | reverse complement strand
TGGCCCTCGCCGGACCCTCCCCGCTGTTGTCCGGCGAGGGCCACCCCCGCCGCCCCCCACTCCCACATCACTAACCTTCAACTCGATGCCCGCTCAGGCCTATGCCGGCAAGGAGTGCGTCTGCCAGTTCCGCAAAGGGATCTGCGATCAGTCCTGCGTGCGGGACATGTTGGAGACGCCGTTCTACATCGCCTGCCTGAAACTGACCGGGCGCAAGTGCCTGGTCGTCGGCGGCGGCGACATCGGCCTCGAGAAGGTCGAGGGGTTGCTCGCCTGCGGCGGCGACGTCACCCTGATCGCCCCGACCGCGCACCCGGAGCTGGAGCGGCTGGCGAGCGAGGGCTCGATCGCCTGGGAGAAACGGGACTACGCCGGACCCGAGGACCTCGAGGCGGTCTTCATGGTGATCGCCTGCACCGACGATTCCGAGGTCAACATCGGCATCTTCTACGACGCCGAGAAGCGGGCGATGCTGGTCAACATCGTCGATGTGCCACCGCTCTGCAACTTCATCCTGCCGGCGATCGTCCGCACCGGGCCGCTGGCGATCGCGATCTCCACCGCCGGCGCCTCACCGGCGCTGGCGAAGCGGATGAAGCGCGAGATCTCCGAGCTCTTCGGCGAGGAGTACGCGCGCCTGGCGGTGATCCTCAACGACGCCCGCGGCTGGGCGAAGGGGACGCTACCGACCTACCAGGACCGCAAGGAGTTCTTCGAGGGGATCGTTAACGGCGACCCCGACCCGATCCAGCTGCTGCGCGACGGGCGGGAGTCGGAGATCCTGGCGATCATCGAGTCCGCCAAAGAGCGGGCCGCCGCGGCAACGGCCGCCTAGCGGCGGCAACGGCCTTCGGCCACTCCTATTCGGTCCCGCAGGCGGCGCCGCGGATGCTGTCGAGCATCCCTCGCAGTTCGTCCGCCTGGGCGACGGTGAGCTTGGCGCTGAAGGCCGAGGCGAGCTCGCTGCGGACGATCGGCCGCATTTCCTCCAGCAACTCGACTCCGGCCGGGAGCAGGGTCGCGTAGCTGACGCGGCGATCGGTCTCGCAGAAGGTGCGCTCGAGCAGGCCGGCCTTGATCAGTCGATCGACGAGCTTGGTCAGGCCGCCACGGGTGATCACCAGCGCTTCGGCCAGCTCCCCCATCTTCAGCCGCTGCTCCGGCGCGCGCTGAAGCGTCGCCAGGACTTCGAACCAGGGCAGCGGCGGCAGCTCGGCGGCGGTCAATGCCTCCTGCAGGCGGCCGGTGACGGCGGCGTGGGTCTGGGTCAGCGAGATCCAGGCCTCGCGGTGCGGGTCGATGCCAGCGCCCGCTCCGTTCCTCTCCGCGACTGCTGCTGCCAGCTCGTTCATGTCGTCCATCTTCCCACAGATTTGTTGATCTGACAATAGTTGACAAGCAAACTTTCTCTGCTACGATTGTTTCTAAGTCAACTGTTTCAGCATCAACCGTCTAGGGAAAGCCAAAGAGAGGAACAGAATCAGATGAGCACGGAGACGATCACCCAGCAGATTCCGGCAGGCACCTGGGCGGTGGACCCGGTCCACTCCTCGGTCAACTTTGCCGTCACCCACAACGGCGTCACTACCTTCCGCAGCGGCTTCGAGCGCTACGAGGCGAAGCTCACCGGCGGTGAGCAGGCGCGGCTCGAGGGCAGCGTCGACGTCGAGAGCATCGAGATCGACGAGGAGATGCTGAAGGGCCACCTCCTCTCCCCGGAGTTCTTCGACACCCAGCGCTATCCGCAGCTGCGCTTCAGCTCGACCGAGCTGAGCGTCGGCGAGGACGGCAGCCTGCGCGTCGTCGGCGACCTCGAGATTCACGGCGAGACCCGCAAGGTCGAGGCCGCCGGCCGCTTTGCCCACCTCGGCGAGGACGCCTACGGCAAAGCCCGCGTCGGCCTCTCGATCGAGTCCACCGTCGACCGGCGCGACTTCGGCCTCAACTGGCAGGCCGAGCTGCCGAGCGGCGGCGAGGTCCTCGACTACGCCGTCACGATCAACGTCGAGCTCGAGCTCGTCGGCGAGGTCGACTAGTGATGAGGGTCCTCGGCATCACCGGAAGCCTGCGCCGGGACTCCTACAACCACGCCCTGCTGCGGGAGGCCGCCGAGCGGCTTCCCGCCGGGGCGGAGCTGGTGGAGTTCGACCGCCTCGGCGAGATCCCGCCCTACGACGCCGACCTCGAGGCCGAGGTGACGCCGGAGCCGGTCGAGGCCCTGCGGCAGGCGATGCGCGAGGCCGACGCGGTCCTCGTCGCCACCCCCGAGTACAACCACTCGATCCCCGGCGTCCTCAAGAACGCCCTCGACTGGGCCTCCCGCCCGGCCGGCCAGAGCGCCCTCACCGGCACGCCGGCGATGGTTATCGGCGCCTCGACCGGGATGTTCGGAGCCGTCTGGGCCCAGGCCGAGACCCGCAAAGTCCTCGGCGCCCTCGGCGGCCGCGTGGTCGAGGGCGAACTGCCCGTCGCCCGCGCCGCCGAGCTCTACCGCAACGGCCGCCTCGAGCTCTCCCCCGAGCAGTCCGAGCAGTTGGAGGAGCTGCTGGCGGAGCTGGTCAGCGAAGTCGAGCAGCAGCGCGAACTGGTTCCAGCTGCCGCGTAGTTGTTTTTCTAAATCAAATATGGCGTAAGAGCAATATTTGATTTAAATATTGCGTTAGCGCTATATTTGATGCATGCAAGACCCGATTGCCGTCCCGGAGGCCGCACGGCTCTTAAAGCTCAGCCCTTCCCGCGTGCGCCTGATGGCGTCGAAGGGCCAACTGCCCGCCATAAAGATCGGCGACCGCTGGGTGATCGAGAGGCAAGCCGTCGAAGGGCGCCGGCAACAGAATCCTCCGCGAGGGCGCCGCTTCACCCCCCGCAACGCGTGGGCAATGCTGCTGCTCGCCTCAGGCGAGGAGGTACCTGCGCTCGACCCGGTTGACCAAACCCGGCTGAAAAAGGCACTCGCGCTGCAAGGCCTGAAGAGGCTTGGGCCACGGCTCGGAACCCGAGCCGAAGTCTCCGCTTACAACGCACACCCTGGGGAGATCCCGTACGTCCTCGAAGACGAAGCTCTTCTCCCCTCGGGGATAAGCGCCGCAGGGTCGGTCGAAGCCGGGCTCCTGCCTGGACGAGAGGCCGACGGGTACATCTCGCAGTCGCAGCTCCAGGCCTTCGGTGCCGAGCATGCTCTTTCGCCTGCCGATGCCGCCGGCAACGTCCGGCTCCGAATCGTCCCTGGAGACGTCTGGGTGGACCTAGCGCTCGGTAGCCGAGAAGTCGCCCCCCCGGCAGCGGTTGCCCTCGACCTAGCCGAGGAACGCGACCCCCGCTCGCGGGCCGCAGGGAGGACCGCCCTCCGCGACCTCCAGCAGACCGGCCGAGCCGCCCTCAAAGCTCGGCGGTAGCACCGTGGCCGCAGAGGAGGCGTCTTCGGTGATCCGCATCGATCCTCTCGCGAGCGAGGCAAGAAGCCTCTGGAGGCTTACGCTCCAGCTCGCGCAGGCCCTCGGCCCCGAGCGGGAGTGGTCGCTGATCGGCGGGCTCATGGTTCAACTTCACGGCCTCGAGCATGGCGACGAGCTGCGTCCTACGGTCGACATCGATCTCCTCGGCGCCGCCCGGAAGCCCCCGGCGGTGACCGAGAAGATCGCCGCACTCATTTCCGAGAGAGGAGCGAAAGTCGCGATGCCGCCTCGCTCCAAGCCGGACGTCGGATACCGGTTTGAATTGGATGGCGAGATCGTTGAGATCCTCGCTCCAGACGGACTGAGGAGCGACCCGAAGACGCTTGGCGGATTGACCACCTTCCAGGTGGCCGGCGGCACCCAGGCACTGCAGCGCACCGAGGTGGTCCTCGTGTCGCTAGACGGTTCGGAGCCGATCGCCGTGCGCCGTCCGAGTCTGCTCGGCGCGATCTTGATCAAGGCGCGAGCCGTCGCCAGGCGGCGGAAAGAGAAGTTCGACTCCGACCGGCAGGACCTGATCAGGCTGCTGAGCTACGTCGAGGATCCGCGCGCCCTGGCCCGCGATGAGCAGCTTCGGGCAACCGAGAAGAAATGGCTGCTCAAGGTTGAGCTCCGCCTCTTCGAGGACAACGACTTGGGTGCGCTTTTCCCACCCCCTGTCCTCGAGCGGGCCCAGCAGGCCTTCCGACTTCTCTGCGCTTAGCTCTTCGGCAGGGCGAAGAAGGCGATCGCCGCGTACTGGGCTACTGCGGCGGCGATGACGAAGAGGTGGAAGACCTCGTGGTACCCGAAGATCGCCGGGTTGGGGTTCGGGCGCTGGGTCGCGTAGACGACGGCGCCGGCGGTGTAGAGGAGGCCGCCGAAGGCGACGAGGAGGGTGCCGGTCACCCCGAGGGCGGTCCAGAGTTCGGGGAAGGCGGCGACGGCTACCCAGCCGAGCGCCAGGTAGATCAGGGCCGAGGCCCATTTCGGGTGGTCGATCCAGACCATCTCGACGATCGCCCCGGCGACGGCGCCGATCCAGACGACGGCGAGGATCGCCATCGCCAGGGTCCCGTGCAGGACCAGCAGGGCGAAGGGCGTGTAGGTGCCGGCGATGAGGAAGAAGATCATCGAGTGATCGAGCCGGCGCATCCACTGGCGGACGCTCGGCCGGGTCCAGTTGACGCGGTGGTAGAGGGCGCTGGTGCCGAAGAGAGCGGAGAGGCTGACCGCGTAGATCGCCACCGCCAAGGTCGCCTTCGGCGTCTTCGCGAGGACGATCAGCGTGGCGCCAAAGCCGAGCGAGAGAAAGAAAGCCCACTCGTGGGAGACGCCGCGCAGTTTCGGTTTGACCAGCGCGATCGCCTCGGCGGTTGCCTCTTTGGCCGCGGTCGCCCGCTCGCCGACCGCCTCTTTGGCGGCGCTGGCGCGATCCCCCATCGCGTCTTTGGCCGCCTGGGCCCGGTCGCCCATTGCGTCGCGGGCGGCAGTCGCGCGCTCACCCATCCGTTCTGCGCCCCTGCGCAGGTCCTCCATGCCCAGAGGGTACCCCTCCGACGATGCCCGCACACAGAAAACCCGAATGCCGAGTTTGGGAAGTTGACACAATATGTAGGGAGATCCGCGGCTTTCGGAATCTCCTAATTGCGCCTTCCGTGACTTTTTCCGTCCTGCCTTTGAGCGATCCTGCGTAGTTACCGCTGAAAGCCCGCTCGAGAGGAGTTTTTGTATGTCCAAGACCGCCATTGCCAGTCCCAAGAACGGTCTGCAGGGCCTCTCGATCGAACGCCGGTTTTCGACGCCCGGCGTGCATCCTTTCGACCAGATCGAGTGGGAGATCCGCGATGCGGTGATCGGCAATCCGGAGAGCCCGGCCTTCGAGCAGCGGGGGGTCGAGTTCCCGAAGAGCTGGTCCCAGAACGCGACCAACATCGTCGCCCAGAAGTACTTCCGCGGCAAGCTCGGCAGCCCCGAGCGCGAGAGCTCGGTCAAACAGATGATCGGGCGGGTCGCCGGGACGATCTCCGACTGGGGCCGCGAGCTCGGTTACTTCGCCGGCGAGGAGGAGGCCGACGCCTTCGAGATGGAGCTGACCGCGATCCTGCTGAACCAGAAGGCTGCCTTCAACTCGCCGGTCTGGTTCAACGTCGGCTTCGAGGAGCACCCGCAGTGCTCGGCCTGCTTCATGTTGAGCGTC
>DASTGL010000336.1:0-2970 GCA_035719145.1 Solirubrobacterales bacterium | reverse complement strand
CGGTTCCCGCGACGCTGCCCGAACCGCAGGACTCGACGCTCGGCTACCGGCGCCCGCTGGCCGTAGACGACAGCGGCACGGTCTACTTCGACACCGCAGGGCGGCTGGTGGCCGCCGACGTCAACGGCCTCCAGGACGTCTACAGCTACCACGACGGGCAGGCGACCCTGATCAGCCCCGGCAACGCCCCCTACACCGCCTACATCGCAGACGTCTCACCCGACGGGCGGAACGTCTTCTTCACCACCGGCCAGAAGCTGGTCGGCCGCGACAACGACGAAGAGATCGACGTCTACGACGCGCGGGTCGACGGCGGCCTGCCCGCGCAGAGCCCGCCGCCCCCGCAGGAATGCCTGCGCGACGACTGCAAGGCGACGCCGAACGCGGGTCCTGAACTGCCTTTCGGCGGCTCCGAAGCACTCAGCGGACCGGAGAACGTGAAGCCCGTCACGCAGAAGAAGTGCGGCAAGGGCAAGCGGGCGAAGAAGGTCAAGGGCAAGGTCCGCTGCGTCAAGAAGCACAAACCCGCCCACAAGCACAAAGCCAGCCAGAACAAGAAGGGGGGCAACCGATGAACCGGGCCCAGAAGATCCTCCGTAGAGCCCTGGTCCCGGTCTCGGGCTGCCTGGCGATCGCCGCGATCGCGGCACCGTCTGCCAGCGCCGACCTCCCCTTCAGCCACCTGGGCGTCTCGGTCAACGACATCAACGGCAGCTACACCCGGCAGGCCGGGGCCCACCCGGACTTCAGCTTCGATTTCAGGGTTCCGGAAAGCGAACAGGAAATAGAAGGCATAAACCTGACCGTGCCGAGCGAGTCGACGCGCGACGTCGACCTCGACCTGCCGGTGGGGATGGTCGGCAACCCGGCGCCCTTCCCGAAGTGCCCGATGGAGAAACTGATCGGCCGATCCAAATCGATTCAGGAATGCCCGACCGAGACGCAGATCGGCGTGATCACCGCGCGGATCAATGGTCCCAACGGCCGTGACATCGGCCTCTTCAACATGGAACACGGCGCCAACGTGCCGGCGCTCTTCGGCTTCAACTACGAAGGCGTGGTGGAGACGATCACGCCGCGGGTGCGGCCCGGCGACTACGGGATCTCGGCGGGGAGCTTCGAAATCTCGCAGGGGCTGCCGCTCTACGGGGCGAGGCTGAAGTTCTGGGGCTACCCGGCAAGCCCACTCCACGACACCGAACGGATGGGGCCGAACCCGCAATTCATCGAAGGCGTTCCCTACCCCTCGATCGCGCCGAAAGTCCCCTTCTTCACCAACCCCACCTCCTGCCCGGACGCGGCCTCGAAGTTCACCGCCCGCGTGGACTCCTGGGAGCACCCGACGGCGGTGGACCAGGAGACGGTGGCAGTCGACGAAAGCGGCAGCCCGTTCGTCTGGGAAGGCTGCGAAAACCTGCCCTTCGAACCGACCGCGGTGCCGGTGCCGGGCACCCACCGCGCCCACTCGCCCACCGGCCTTGACGTCAACATCGACCTGCCGAGCAACGAAGGCCCGGAAGGCTTCTCGGCCTCCGCGGTCAAGGAGACGGTGATCGAGTTCCCGCAGGGAATGACGGTCTCGCCGTCTGCGGTAGCCGGCCTCGAAGCCTGCTCGGAAGCCCAGATCGGTCTCGACAATAACAAGGCCCCCGAGTGCCCGAGCGGCTCCAAGCTCGGCAACGTCTCGATCGAAACCCAGCTGCTGGAAGACCCGCTAGCGGGAGACGTCTACCTGGCCAAGCAGAACGAAAACCCCTTCCACGCGACCTACGCGGTCTACCTGACCGCGAAGGGCCCCGGCTTCTACCTGAAGCTCCCGGGCGAACTGAACCTGAACAAGCAGACCGGCCAGCTGAAGGCGATCTTCGACAACCTGCCGCAGCTGCCGTTCGAAAACGTCCACCTCGACTTCCGCGGCGGCCCGACGGCGCCGCTCGTAACGCCGAGCAAGTGCGGCGACTACTCGATCAAGACCGAAGTCTTCCCCTGGGCGCGTCCGACCCAGCCGGTCGTCGCTTCGGTGCCGATGCCGATCGACGAAGGCTGCGCCGGCGGCGGCGAGTTCAACCCCACCCTTCAGGCCGGAGTCGAAAATCCGGTCGCCGGAGCGAAATCGCCGCTGGTGATCCGGATCCGCCGGCAGGACGGCGAACAGAACCTCTCGAAGATCGAGGTCACCCTGCCCAAGGGCGAGATCGCGAACCTGAAAGGGGTCGCGGTCTGCCCGCAGGCCCAGGCCGCGACGGCTAACTGCCCGGCGGGGAGCCAGGTCGGGATCGCGACCACGGCAATCGGCACCGGCGCCTTCCCGCTGTTCATCCCGCAGCCGGGCAAGGAGCCGACCGCGCTCTATCTCGGCGGGCCGTACAAAGGCGCGCCCTACTCGCTGATCACCAAGGCCCCGGCCCAGGCCGGACCCTTCGACTTCGGCGACATCGTCGTGCAGACCGCGATCGACCTCAACCCGGTCACCGCCCAGGTGATCGCCAAGTCCGATCCGCTGCCGCAGATCCTCGAAGGGGTGCCGATCTCCTACCGCGACGTCCGCATCGAAGTCAAGAAGCCCGACTTCACGGTCAACCCGACCAGCTGCGAACAGCGCTACGTCACCACCACGATCACCTCCGTCGACGGCACCGAGGCGCACCCGACGGTTCCGACCAAGGTCGGCGATTGCGGGGCGCTCAACTTCGGCCCGAAGCTGAAGTTCCGGCTCAAGGGGGGGACCCATCGCGGCGACTTCCAGCAGCTGACCGCGACCCTGACCACCGGCAAGAAGGAAGCCAACATCTCCAAGGTGGCAGTGACCCTGCCGCACTCGGAGTTCTTGGAACAGGGCCACATCGGCACCATCTGCACTCGGGTGCAGTTCGCCGCCGACACCTGCCCGGCCGAATCCGTCTACGGCTACGCGAAGGCGGTGACCCCGCTCCTCGATCAGCCGCTCGAAGGCCCGGTCTACCTGCGCTC
>DASTGL010000335.1:0-3539 GCA_035719145.1 Solirubrobacterales bacterium | reverse complement strand
AAGCGGCGGGTTCGCTGAGATCCTTCGAAGCGGCCCAGCCGTCGAGAACCATCGAACCCGATTCCGATTTGGCGAAGTCGACGTAGCCGGCGATCGCACCGGACCCTTCGGCTACTTCTTCTTTCGTTCCGTTGTTCTGCTTCGGTTCCCCGTTTCCGCCGCTCTGATGTGGCTTGGCGGAGACCGTTTCGGTCACGGTCACGGTTTTTTCGCCGCCAGAGCCGCAGGCGCCGAGAGATAGAGCAAGGGCAAGCGCCGCCAGGCCCAGAATCGCCGCCATCGAACCCCGCCGTCCCGTCACGCGCGGAAACCTAACGCATATCGGCCGCAAGGCTGGGATAGCGGCGGAGCAGCGCTCCCCAGGCGGCGCTGCTGTCCACATTGGCGAGCGCGATCATCGAGTGGGGGCTCTTGCGGTACTGGCCGACGAAGTCCGGGACGTGCGCCCCGCGGTAGCCGCGGTCTGCCATCGCTAGCCAGAGCGCGTAGTCCTCCCAGCCGTAGAGAGCGGGCTCGGTCGAGTACCCGCCGACAGCCTCGAAGGAGGAGCGCCGCAGCATCGCCATCGCGTCGATGTAGTTCCCCTGCCGCAGGCGGTCGGCATCCCAGGGCAGCCAGTTCATCAGGTCCACCGGTCCGTTGGCGTCGAACGACTGCACGATGCCGTAGGCGAACCCGGCCTCTGGGTCGTCGTCCAGCGCCTGCGTGAGCAGCGAGAGGCCTTCCGGCATGACTTTGTTGTCGGCGTCGAGGATGAAGAGGAAGTCAGCCCTGGCGTGCTGCACCGCGAGGTTGCGGGCGGCAGGCAGGCCGCGGTTCCTGGTCAGGCGGACGTGGGTGAGGGAAAGCCACGGAAGCTCCGCGCAGGCGGCCTCGACGGCGGCGATCGAGTTGTCGCTGGAGGCGTCGTCGATCGCGATCACCTCCACCTCGCGAAGCTTGCTGAGGGCGACGCTGCGGATCGCCTCGCCGACGAAGTCGGCGTAGTTGTGGACGGTGAGAAGGACGCTCACCTTCGGCTGGACGATCGTCGGGCCGAAGTGGACGACCGGATCCTCCTCGCCATCGCCGTCCCGGCGCAGGAGCGCTTCCAGATGGTGCTCGAGGTTGTGCACCCGCACGATCAGGTGCTTCAACCCCATCCGCGTGGCCAGCGAGTCCCCCGCGTGCTCGGCGTACTCCTCCCACGGCGGCTTCGGCTTCTCCGGAGGCGCCGGCATCGGGATCGGCTCGGCGGCCACCGGCGCCGCCGCGGTGGAGGAACCGCGGCCGACGCGTTCGACGGCGGCGAGCAGCTTCGCCCGGGTCCGCTCGGCGGGCATCTCCTCGCGCACGAAGTCGTAGGCCTGGGTGCGGATCTGCTCGATCCGCTCCGGGTCTTCCAGCAGGCCCCCCATCACTTCCGGCAGCTGCCAGTAGCCGGCGGAGATGTAGTGCTCGCCGGGGACCAGCGGCTCGATCTCCACGCAGTGCTCGGTCACCACCACGCACCCGTTCAGCTGCGCACCGAGGATCCGGTGCCACTCCATGTAAGGGACCGCGCTGCGGTGGATGTTCAGCAGCAGCTTCGTCCCGGCGAGCGTCTTCCACTTGCGCTCGCGCGACCAGAACGCCTCGTTCTCCCCCGACTGGGGCTGCTCGTTCTCGATCAGCTTCAGCGCCGCGTGGCGCCCTTCGAGATGAGCCGCGCAACGAGCGAGGACGTGGCCCCGCCGCTCCGCGTAGCCGCCCAGGAAGACGGCGTCTAGCGGGCGCTCACGCCCCTCGTCACCGCCCCAGGCGTCCCAGGAGGGGACGTACCCGACCGGGAGGTGGTCCGCCTTGATGCCGCGCGCCCGCAGCTCGGTCACCCCGAGCGCGTTGATGTCCAGAACCGCACCGGCGCGCTCGGCGATCCTGGCGGAGAGGTCGAACCAGTGCGTGCGCGGCTGCTCGGTGCCGATCACGATCGAGCGCCGTAGCTGGGCGGGGGTCGGCTGCGCCAGCTCTTCGACCAGGGCGTGGTACTCGTGCGGGACGAACATGTAGACGAGGTCGTCGGCGGGGGCCGGGAAGCAGTCGACCGACTCCTCGACGGCGATGCCGGCCGTCGTCAGCATCGCGGCGAACGCCTCCAGCATCTCGGAGAAGAAGACGTTCTGCCGGCTTGCCGAGACGACGCAGACTCGGGGGCGACCTCCCATCGGGCCGATTAAACCACGGTTTGCGCTCTAGTCGGCCGAGCGGAGGGCCGGCCGCAGCCGCAGGCGCTGACGGCGCAGCGTCGGCTTCGGCCGGCGCTTCGCCCAGGAGACGTAAGAGGGGATGCGGGGCAGCCCGTAGCGGAGGTTGGGGTTGCCGTAGGGATCGACGGCGGCGTAGGCGGACCAGCGGTCTTCTAGCTGGTGCATCTCCCATTCCCTCACCTCCGGGTCGCGGCTGGAGGACTCGAAGTGGTACATGACGAGATCGGGGTCGTAGACGATCCGCTGGCCGTGGACGTGGACCTTGAGGCAGTAGTCGACGTCGTTGAAGTTGACCGGCAAGGCAAGGGTCATGCCGCCGACCTCCTCGAAGGTCCGCT
The DNA here is from genome assembly GCA_035719145.1 of Solirubrobacterales bacterium. Lineage (GTDB taxonomy): Bacteria > Actinomycetota > Thermoleophilia > Solirubrobacterales > 70-9 > VAYN01. The sequence goes on along the minus strand of DASTGL010000335.1, from coordinate 976 downwards.
TCGGGGTCATCAGGCAGGCGGCGGTGACGCCGAGGCAGTTGCGGGCGATGACGACGGCGTTGGCGTAACCCCGGTAATCGCCGTGGAAGCCGCGATAGGCGTGACCGGGCAGGCTGTCGTCGAAGCCGATGCCGACGTGCTGCAGGCGGCCGTCGCTCCAGAGCAGGCGGCCGCCGACGACGCCGACCCCGTCGAGCTCGGCGTACATCACCATCCGCTCGATCCAGTCGTCGGTGCGTACCTCGATGTCGTCGTTCAGCAGCAGCAGCTGCTCGCCGCGGCTGTGGACGGCGCCGAGGTTGATCTTCTTCGAGAAGTTGAAGGCGCCCTCGTAGGGGACGAGGCGGAGGCGCTCGCCGGCGATCTCCCGCAGGCGCTCCAGCACCTGCGGCGGCGTCGCCTCGCCGTAGACGAGGACGATCTCGTAGTTCTCGTAGCTCGAGCGGTCGACGATGCTGCGGACGCAGTTCTCGACCAGCACCACCTCCTCGAAGCGGACTTCGCGCCGCTGCCCGGCGGTGGGGATGACGATGCTGACCAGCGGCTGCTCGCGCAGCCGCGGCTGCAGGTGCAGGACGCCGGGGTCTGCGGGGTCGCGCTCGACCTGCGCCGGCAGGCCGATCCGGTCGCAGTGGGCCTGCACCGCCCGCTTGCCAGCTTCGAAGGCGTACGGCTTGGCCGCCTCGCCGCCGCCCGCGGCCGAGGTCTCGAGAGTGCGCCAGTGGTAGAGGATGCGCGGCACGTGGACGACCTGGCGGGCTCGCTCGGTCACCTTCAGCACCAGGTCCCAGTCCTGCGAGCCCTCGAACTCGGGGTCGAAGCCGCCCACCTCCTCGACCAGCGAGCGGCGGAAGACGCTGAAGTGGCAGGTGTACATCTGCGTCCGCATCCGCTCCGGCGACCAGTCGGGCTTGAAGAAGAAGCCGGAGTGCATGCCGCGGCGGTCGACCTTGTCCTCGTCGGTGTAGACGTAGTC
>DASTGL010000334.1:0-4397 GCA_035719145.1 Solirubrobacterales bacterium | reverse complement strand
CTGGTCGAGCTCGGCCCGGGCACGAAGACGAGCGGGCTCGAAGGCTCTATCTACCTGACCGGCCCCTACCGCGGGGCGCCGTTCGGCGTGGCCCTGGTCTTCCCGGCGAAGATCGGGCCGTTCGACCTGGGGACGATGGTGGTGCGCGGCGCCGTCCGCATCGACCGCCTCAGCGGTCGGGTCAAGATCGAAACCGATCCCCTGCCGCGGCTGCTCGAAGGCGCGGCGGTGCGGTTCCAGAGCATCGGCCTCGCGATCGACCGGCCGGGGTTCCTCCACAACCCCACCTCCTGTGCGCCGCGGGCGGTGGCGGCCACCGTCACCTCGACCGCCGGCACCGTCGCCCAGCTGAGCCGGCCCTATCGGGCCCCCGGCTGCGTCTCGCTGCCGTTCCGGCCCCAATTCTCACTGGAGCTGCGCGGGGGGACGAAGCGCAAGCAGCGGCCGAGCCTCAACATCGCCGCGAAGATCCCCGGCGGCGGCTCGAATCTCCGCGCAGCTGACTTCACCCTGCCGAAGCCGGTCGCCTTCGACGTCGCCGGCCTCGGGGCGCTCTGTGGGCCCGGCGCCGCCCAGGAAGGTTCCTGCCCGGGCGCTGCCGCGGTCGGCACCGCGAGAGCCCGTTCGCCTTTGATCGACACCCCGCTGAGCGGCGAAGTCTTCGCAACCCGCCCGAAGCAGGGCCGCCTGCCCGACCTCTGGGTCAACCTCAGCGGCGGCGGTATCGAAGTCGCCTTCCGCATCGATACCAACGAACGCCACGGCCACGCCGAGGCGGCGCTGCGCGAAGTCCCCGACGTGCCGATCAAGGCGCTGCGGATGACGCTCCGCGGCGGCCGGAGCGGGCTGATCTCGCTGCGGAAGAACCTCTGCGGCGGCGGTCGTCCCCGGGCGGAGGCCGAGATCGAAGGTCAGAACCGGATCCTGCTGCACCAGCACCTGCCGCTTCGCACCAGCAGCAAATGCGGCTGAGCGACCAGGCGCCGAGGCCGGGCCTCGAGACCCGGCTGGACTCGATCGCGAAGCTGGCGACGAGGCATCCCCGCAAGGTGCTGCTCGTCTGGGCGCTGGCGATCGGCCTGCTCGCCCTGCGCGGGGTCGGCCTCGAGGACGACCTCTCCACCCACCCGGCCTACATCGAAGGCACGGCCGCGGCGCGGGCGCACGCAATCGTCGCCGGCCAGTTCGGCGGCGAAGACTCGGTGATCGTGATGCTGCACGGCCCGGCGGGGGCGGTCGATCGCCAGGGCGACGCTCTCGCCCACCGCCTCGACGCCCTCCCGAGCACCCTGGTCGTCTCCCCGTGGACCGCCGGCGGATCGATCGACGGGCTGCAGCCGCGACCGGGGGTGGCCGGGATGCTCGTCAGCGCCGAGCATCCGGGCAGGCGGCAGGGGACGATCGCGCCGATCGTCAGGCGCGAGGCGAGCCGGTTCGTCTCGGCCCCGGTCCACGCCAGCCTGGCCGGCTCGCCGGTGATCGTCGACTCGCTGCGAGGTTCGTTCGAAGCGGCCGCGAGCGTGGGGGAGAAGCTGGCGATCCCCGTCCTCCTGATCGTCCTGCTGTTCGTCTGCCGCTCGCTGCTCGGCGCCGCGATGCCGGTGCTGGTCGGCGGCGCCGTCGTCGCCGCCTCCAGGGGCGCGATGGCGTTCCTGCACGACTTCTTCTCGCTCGACCCGCTAGCGGTCGGCGTCGCGGCGATGCTGGGCCTGGCCCTGGGGGTCGACTACTCGCTGCTGGTCGTCTCCCGGTTCCGGCAGGAGCAGCGCCAAGGCGGCGACCCGGCTGAGGTGGTGCGCCGCACCGTCATCGCCACCGGGCATTCGGTGGTGCCCGCGGGGCTCGGCCTGCTGGTGGCGATGGTGGTCGCCGCCCAGATCCTGCCGTCGATGGTCTCCTCGATCGCCCTGGCCGCCGGCAGCGTCGCCGTGCTCAGCGTCATCTCGGCGCTGTTCGCCGTACCGGCGGTGCTGATGGTCGCCGGCCGCTACCTGGATCGCTGGTCGCTGCCGCCCCGTGCCGAGGAAGGCGGCGCCGTGATGCGCTGGTCGCGGCGGGTGTCCTCGCGGATGCCGTTGGTGCTGGGAATCCTCTTCGCGATGGTGTTCCTCGCCGGTTGGGCGATCACCCTCGACACCAACACCGGCTCGGCCGCGCAGCTCCCGCCCGGCGACAGCGGCCGCAAGCAGCAGGAAGCGATCGAGCACCTGCTCGGCCCCGGCTGGGTCGGCCCCCTGGAAGTGGTGGTGAACGGTCGCGACGAGCCGGTCACGACCAAGGCTCGCCTGCAGGCGCTGGCGAGCTTCCAGCGCCGGGTCGAAGCGGACCCGGGCGTCGCCTCGATGGCCGGCTTCCGCAGCCTCGAAGAAAGCACCGAAGAACTGGGCGGGGTGGAAGCGAAGCTGGTGCGGCAGGAAGACGGCCTCGACCGGCTCGGCCGCAGCATCGCCCGGGCCGAAGGCGGAGCGGCGGCGAGCAGCGACGGCTTCGCCTCGGCCGCGGAAGGCGCGAGCGCCCTGGCGACGGCAGCCGGCGCGACCGAGGACGGCTCGCGCAGGCTCGCCGCCGGCCTGCGCGGCAGCAGGGACGGCTCGGCCCGCCTCAGCGACGGGCTCGAAAACGCCAGCGACGGCAGCGAAAACGTCGCCGAAGGAGCTTCGAGGGCCAGCAGGGGCGCGGGCAAGCTGGCGAGCAAGGTCGACAAGGCGAAGGAGGAATCCGGCGAATCGACCCACGCGGCCGAAGTCCTCAAGGGGACGCTGGAAGCGGGCGAAGAAGACCTGGTCGAAGCGGAAGGCCCGCTGGGAGAAAGCGAGCAGCATCTGGACGCGGCCTGGCGGGCGCTGCAGGCGATGACGGTCGGGCAGGAAGACCCCGAATACCGCGCCTCCCTCGATGCGGTCGAAGCGGCGATCCGCAACCTCACCGGCGCCGAGCCCGGGGTCGAAGAAGCCGGCTCGGGCGGCGTCGCCACGAAGCTCGGCCGCGGCAGGGAACAGGTCGAAACCGGCATCTTCCTCGCCGGCGAGATCGAACGTCAGGGAGAAGCGAACGAAGACGACGTGGCGAAGCTGGCGCGCAGCACGGCGAAGCTGGAGAACGGCCTGCGGAAGCTGAAGGAAGGCAGCCGCGAACTATCCGGCGGCGTCGGCCGCCTCGCCGGCGGCGGCGACGAACTCACTCCCGGGCTGGCGAAGCTGGCGGCAGGGGCCGAACGGCTGGCCGGCGGTGTGGCCCAGCTCGAAGACGGCGCCGGCAGGCTCGCCGGCGGGCTGGGGAGCGGCGCCCGGCGCTCGCGGTTGCTGGCAGGGGGCCTGCGGCAGATCCACGGCGGCGTCGTCCACCAGCAGGACGACAGCCGATCCGGCCTCGAGGGCGCCCGCGAAAACTCTCCCGGGCTGTTCAAGTCGGGCTACTTCTACCTGGCCGGCTTCGACGGGGTGCGGCCGCGCCAGCGGAGCAAGGTGGGTCTGCTCCTGAACCTCGACCGGGGCGGCACCGCGGCGCGGATGATCGTGATCCCGAGCGACGGGCCGGTGACCGCCGATGCGGCGGCGACGGCCGGCAGGGTCCGCGAGGCGGCCGCCCGCCTCGAACGCGAAACCGGCGCCGAGGTCGTGGTCGGCGGGCTCGGTCCCGAGCTCGGCGACATCAACACGGCCCTGCGCGACAGCGGCCCGTGGGCGAGGCTGGCGCTGTCGCTGGTGACGATCGCGATCCTCCTCTTCGTCACCCGCTCGCTGGCCCTGGCGCTGATCGCCAGCGTGCTCAACCTGCTCACGGTGGGGACCACCTTCGGCCTGCTCGCGCTGCTCTTCGACGGCTCGCTCCTGGGCGGTCCCGGCTTCGTCGACACCTCGGTGATCGCTGCCGCGGTGACCCTGGTCTTCGGCTTGGCGATCGACTACGAGGTCTTCGTCTTCGCCCGCATCCGCGAGGAGTACCTCCGCACCGGCTCGACGACCGAAGCGATCGACCTCGGGCTGGCCCGCACCGCCCACGTGATCACCGGCGCGGCCCTGATCATGTGCGCGGTCTTCGTCGCCTTCTCGGTCTCCGAGCTGGCGACCCTGCGCAACCTCGGCGTCTGCCTGGCGATCTCGACCGTGATCGACGCGCTGTTGATCCGCTTCGTGCTGGTGCCGGCGGCGATGCGCGCGCTCGGCGACCGCAGCTGGTGGCTGCCCCGCTGGCTCGACCGCCTGCTCCCCGGCCCGCCGCGGCCGCTGCCGGCGGCGCGGGGGGCGAGCGCATGATCCCCCTTCTCCTCGCGGGCGGGAGCGACTCCGAGCTGCGGCAGCGGGCGGCCCGGGTGGCGGCGTGGATCGAGGCCTCGCCGGAGCTCGACCTGGAGGCCGCGGCCTACGCGCTGGCGGCGAGCGCGGCGAGCGGCAGGC
>DASTGL010000333.1:0-2011 GCA_035719145.1 Solirubrobacterales bacterium | reverse complement strand
GCCCCTACGAAAAGGGCGGCGCCGGGGCGGTCAGCGAAGACGGCAAGATCGCCTACGCGACCGCTCAGTTCAACGTCACCACCGACAAGCTGAACGACGGCGAAGTCAAGAAGATCATCGACACCGCGCAGGGTGCGGGCGGAGACGGCCTCAAGGTCGAGGTCGGCGGCTCCCCGGCCGAGGAAGTCCGAGGCGAAGAAGAAGAAAGCTCTTCGGAGGGGATCGGGGTCCTCGCGGCGATCGTCGTCTTGCTGATCAGCTTCGGCTCGGTCGTCGCGATGGGGCTGCCGATCCTGACGGCGCTGTTCGCGCTCGGAGTCGGGATCAGCGTCATCACCCTCTTCACCCACGTCTTCAGCACCGCCGAATTCGCACCGCAGCTGGCGTTCATGATCGGCCTCGGCGTCGGCGTCGACTACGCCCTCTTCATCCTCACCCGCTTCCGCAACGGCCTCGACGAGGGGCTCGACAAGCGCGAGGCGGCCGTGGCCGCGGTCGACACCGCCGGCCGGGCGGTGCTCTTCGCCGGGATCACGGTGATCATCTCGCTGATGGGGATGATGCTGCTCGGCCTCCCCTTCCTCTACGGGGTGGCGACGGCGGCGGCGATCGCGGTCCTGTTCACGATGATCGCGGCCCTGACCCTGCTGCCGGCGATGCTCTCGATGGTCGGCAACTGGGTCAACCGGCTGCGCCTGCCTTTCCTCGGCAAGGGCGCCCGCAGTATCGACGAAGGCAGCTGGTGGTTCCGCTGGAGTGGGCGAATCCAGCGCCGGCCGTGGCTCGCGGCGATTCTCTCCGGCGCCCTGCTGATCGCGCTCTGCATCCCGACGCTCTCACTGCGCCTCGGCTCCAACGACGCCGGGACCGACCCGGCGGGGACGACGACGCGGGAAGCCTACGACCTGCTGGCCGAAGGCTTCGGGCCGGGCTTCAACGGCCCGTTCGTGCTCGCCGCCGAACTGCCGGAAAAGGGCAACGACGAAGCGCTGCAGGACCTGCGCACCCAGCTGAAGAGCGAAGAAGACGTGGAAGAAGTCACCGACGTCACCCTCAACCCGAACGAGACCGTCGGCGTCTTCCAGCTCTACCCGACGACCTCGCCGCAGAGCGAGGACACGACCGAACTGCTCGATCACATCCGCAATGACGTGATCCCGCCGGTCGAGGAATCGACCGGCGCCCAGGTCCACGTCGGCGGCATCACCGCGATCTTCGAGGACTTCGGCAACGCCATCGCCGACAAGCTGCCGCTCTTCATCGGCGTCGTCGTCCTGCTCTCGGCGCTGCTGCTGATGATCGTCTTCCGGTCGTTGCTGGTGCCGCTGAAGGCGATCGTGATGAACCTGCTCTCGATCGGCGCCGCCTTCGGGCTGATCGTCGCCGTCTTCCAGTGGGGCTGGGGCTCGAGCCTGATCGGCGTCGATGCCACCGGGCCGATCATCTCGTTCTTCCCGATCTTCCTCTTCTCGATCGTCTTCGGGCTCTCGATGGACTACGAGGTGTTCCTGATGTCGCGGATTCACGAGGAGTGGGAGCGCACGGGGGACGCGAGCGAGGCGGTCCACCGCGGCCTCGCCCTCACCGGGCGCGTGATCACCGCGGCGGCGGCGATCATGGTCACCGTCTTCGCCTCCTTCATGCTCGGCGAAGACCGGATCATCAAACTCTTCGGCCTCGGCCTCGCCTCGGCGGTCTTCATCGACGCCGTGATCATCCGCTCGGTCCTGGTCCCGGCGATCATGCAACTGCTCGGCAAGCGCGCCTGGTACTTCCCGGCCGGCCTCGACCGCTTCCTCCCACGCCTGCACGTAGAGCCGGCGGAGGGCGACCCCTCGCCGACCGGCGAGCACCCGGTGGTCGTGGCGGCGACTGGCGACTCGGACGGCTAGAACCAGCTCTCCACAAGCGAAAGGCGTTCGACGCCCGCGACTCTGTCCCGTATTTCCGCGAGTCCGCGAAAACCCGTGTAGCGCCCGGGGTTTCGCGGACTCGCGGGACCGAGGAGAGA
>DASTGL010000332.1:0-2674 GCA_035719145.1 Solirubrobacterales bacterium | reverse complement strand
CGGCCACTACGCCTGTCCGAATTGCGGGGCCGAGCGGCCGCGGCCCGAGGTGGCGGCGACCTCGATCGAGCTGCACGGGATGGAAGGGTCGCGGTCGCGGGTTCGAACCCCGTCCGGCGAGATCGAGCTGAAACTGCCGCTGCCCGGCCTCTACAACGTCTATAACGCCCTCGCCGCGGTGGCTGCGGGCCTGCGGCTCGGGGTGGCGCCGGAGCGGATCGCCGGCGCGCTCGGCGAGATGCGAGCCGCTTTCGGCCGGGTCGAGACGATCCCCGTCAGCGGCACGCCGGTCTCGATCCTGCTGATCAAGAACCCCGCCGGCGCCAACGAGGTCCTGCGGACGCTGATGCTGGAGAGCCGCGAGCGCGGCGAGGATGGAGACGGCATCGACCTCTGGATCGCCCTCAACGATCGGATCGCCGACGGCCGCGACGTCTCCTGGATCTGGGACGCCGACTTCGAGCTGCTGGCCGGCGGCGTGCGGCGGGTGGTCTGCACGGGTACCCGGGCGCCGGAGATGGCCCTGCGGCTGAAGTACGCGGGCTGGCCGGAGGAGGCGATCGAGGTGGTGGACGGGATCGAGGCCTCGCTCGACGCGGCCGTCGCAGGGTCGCCGGGCCGCCTCTTCGCCCTCCCCACCTACACCGCGCTCCTCGAACTGCGCAAGCTGCTCGCCGACCGCGGTCTGGCGAAGGAGTTCTGGCGTTGAGCGGCGAGGCGGCGATCTGGCACGACGTCGAGTGCGGCAGCTATTCCGCCGACCTGACGCTCTGGGAGGAGTTGGCAGAGCGCTGCGGCGGTCCCGTTCTCGAGCTCGGCTGCGGCACCGGCCGCGTGGCGTTGCACCTGGCCCGACGCGGCCACCGAGTCTTCGGTCTCGACCGCGACCCGGAGCTGCTGGCAGTCCTCGCCGAGCGCGCAGCCGACCTTCTCGTGGTCCCGGTGCAGGCGGATGCACGCAGCTTCGAGATCGCGGATCCCGTCGCACTGGTGCTGGCGCCCACCCACCTGCTGCAGTTGCTGCCCGGCCCGGCAGAGCGGATCGAGTGCCTGCACTGCATCGCCGCTGCCTTGCGCCCAGGCGGCCTCTTCGCCGCCTCGATCATCGAGGGGATGCCGGAGCCCGACGACGCCCCGCCGCCGCTGCCCGACGTCCGCGAGGTTGACGGCTGGGTTTACTCGAGCCTGGCGGTCGAGGCGGCGGTGGGCCCCGGCGAAATCCTCGTCCGCCGCCTCCGCCACGCGGTCTCGCCCGAGGGTGAGCTGAGCGAGGAACCGAACGAGGTGCGGATCGCGACCTTCTCGGCGGCGTCGCTGGAGGCCGAGGCCGAAGCGGCAGGGCTGCGGGCGGCCGGTCGTCGCGAGATCCCCGAGACCGACCTTCACGTGGGCTCGACCGTCGTCCTCCTGGAAAGGAGCGCCTGATGGAGCTGCGCGTCCTCAGCCTGTATCCCGAGCAGATGAACATCTACGCCGACCGCGGCAACATCATCTTCCTGCGGCGGCGCTGCGAGTGGCGGGGCATCGGCTTCGCCTATGGCGCCGCCGGCCCCGGCGAGGCCTTCGACCCCGCCGCCCACGACCTGATCTACATCGGCGGCGGCCAGGACCGCGACCAGAAGGCGGTCGCCGCCGACATGGTCGCGACCAAGCGCGAGGCGGTCGCCGCCGCGGCGGACGATGGCGCGGTGCTGCTGGCGGTCTGCGGCGGCTATCAGCTGCTCGGCCACAGCTACCAGATGGGAGACGAGACCCTGCCCGGCCTCGGCATCGCCGACCTGGAGACGGTGCGCGAGCCTGGCCCGCGCTTGATCGGCAACGTCACGATCGAGGCCGATCTCGGCCCCGGCCCCCGCCTGATCGCCGGCTTCGAGAACCACGGCGGCCGCACCTACCTCGGCAGCGGTGCCACCCCGCTCGGCAAGGTCGTCTCCGGTCACGGCAACAACGGCCGCGACGGCTTCGAGGGAGTAAAGCGCGACAACGTGATCGGCACCTACCTCCACGGGCCGCTGCTGCCGAAGAACGCCTGGCTGGCCGACCACCTGATCGCCCTCGCCCTCGAGCGCCGCTACGGCACCCGCCCCGAGCTGGAGCCGCTACCGGACGAGCTAGAGGCCGCCGCTCACGAGTCGGCGCGCAAGGCCGCCGGCGCCTGAGCAAGGCGACTTGTGGCGCTTATATCGACATAACTCGCCGCACTAGCGGCCGCTGGAGCCGAAGCCGCCCTCGCCCCGCACCGACTCGCTCAGCGCCTGGGTCTCGACGACGTCGGCAGTAACGATCGGCGTCAGCACCAGCTGTGCAATGCGATACCCCGGTTCGACCCTGAAGGTCTCGGCGGGATCGGTGTTGAGCAACAGCACCCGAAGTTCACCGCGGTACCCCGAATCGATCAGCCCCGGAGCGTTGACCAGCGCGATCCCATGGTCACGGGCAAGCCCCGACCGCGGCAGCACCAACCCGGCATGCCCCTCGGGAATCTCCACCCCCACCCCGGTCCCAACACTCCACCGCTCCCCAGGCCCGATGTGCGCTGCCTCGCAGCTGTACAGATCCAGCCCAGCATCGCCCTCATGAGCACGCGAAGGCAGCTGCGCCTCGACCTTCAGCTTGGTTACGGGAAGCTGCACCCGCGGCAGCCTATCGAGGGTCGGGAGAGGGGTTCGCCGGA
>DASTGL010000331.1:0-4106 GCA_035719145.1 Solirubrobacterales bacterium | reverse complement strand
AAACCTAGCACGCCGCTAGGGAATCAGGCGGACGGAAGCCACGGATGTGACCACTGTCCGGTGCCGCGAAGCAGGTCCTCGGCCTCCTTCGGCCCCCAGGTTCCCTGCTCGTACGGAAGAACCGGCCCCGGCTCGTCGAGCAGCGGCTGGACCACGCGCCAGGTCTCTTCGATCGAGCTCTGGCGGGTGAAGAGCTGGTGGCGGCCGGCGATCGCGTCGCCGAGCAGGCGCTCGTAGGGCTCGGGGTCTTCGCCCGGCGCCCGCTCGAAGAGGACCTCGAGGTCGGCCGGCTGGAACGCCTCTTCGGCCGCTTTCTTCGCGTAGAGGCGGATGCGGGCGCCGGCTTTGGGCTCGATCCGGATCGTCAGCTGGTTCGGTTCCGGCGTCTTGCCGTGACCGACTCCGAGCCGCGGCGGCCGCTTGAAGAAGACCGAGACCTCGCTCACCTTCACCGGCATGTACTTGCCGGCGCGGATGAAGAAGGGGACCCCGGCCCAGCGCCAGTTATCGACCTCGAGCTGGATCGCGGCGAAGGTCTCGGTCTTCGAACCCGACTTGACCCCCTCGACGTCGAGGTAGCCCTCGTACTGGCCGCGCACGTAGCGCTTCGGGTCGGCCGCGCAGACCGCCTTGAAGAACTCGAGCTTCTTGTCGCGGACGCTGTCGGGATGGTTGCCGGTCGGCGGCTCCATGCCGACGATCCCCAGCACCTGCAGGGCGTGGTTCTGGATCACGTCGCGCATCGCCCCGACCGCGTCGTAGAAGCGGCCGCGGTCCTCGACCCCGAAGTCCTCGGCGATCGTCATCTGCACGTGGCTGACGTGCTCGCGGTTCCAGACCGGCTCCAGCAGCGCGTTGGCGAAGCGCAGGTAGGTGATGTCCATCACCGGCTCCTTGCCGAGGTAATGGTCGATGCGGAGGATCTGCTCCTCGCGCAGGACCTCGGCCAGTTCGTCGTTCAGCTTGCGGGCCGATTCGAGGTCGTGCCCGAACGGCTTCTCGATTACGACGTGGGCGTTCTCGGTCAGCCCGGCCTTGCCGAGCCCCTGGACGACGGTGGTGAAGAGGGCGGGCGGGATCTCCAGGTAGAAGACCGGCCGCTTCGCGTCGCCGAGGGCTTTGCCGACCCGCTTGAACGTGTCCTCGTCCGAGTAGTCGCCCTGGACGTAGGAGAGACGCTCGGCGAGGCGGTCGAAGACGTCCTCGTCGGGGCTGCCGACGGTGTTGCCGATCGCTTCCCGCGCATGCTTGCGCAGCTGCTCGTCGTCCCAGTCGTCGATCGCGACGCCGACGATCGGGACGTCGAGCTTGCCCGCCGCCTCCAGCCGGTAGAGCGCGCGGAAGGTCATTTTCTTCGCCAGGTCGCCGCTGATCCCGAAGATCGCGAGGATGTCGGCGGCTTGGTCGGAGCGCTCGGTGGCCTTGCCCATCGGCAGCAGGCTATCGCTGAAAGTACGATTGCTCCCAGCGTCGTCCCGCACCCCAACCCCAGCGGAGGTCTTCATGGAACTCGGAATCGTCGGCCTCGGACGGATGGGGGCCAACATGGCCAGGCGCTTGATGCGCGACGGCCACCAGATCGTCGCCTACGACGTCAACCCCGACGCGGTCTCGCAGCTGGCGGGGGAGGGCGCCGAGGGCGCCTCCTCGCTGGAGGAGATGGCCTCGAAGCTGAGCGCCCCGCGCTCGGTCTGGGTGATGGTCCCGGCCGGAGAAATCACCGAGCAGACCGTCGACGCGGTCGCCGCCGTGCTCGAGTCCGGCGACGCGATCATCGACGGCGGCAACTCCTACTACCGGGATGACATCCGCCGCGCCGAAAAGGTCGGCGAGCAGGGGATCGACTACGTCGACTGCGGCACCAGCGGCGGCGTCTTCGGCCTCGAGCGCGGCTACTGCTTGATGATCGGCGGCCCCGATCGAGCGGTGGAGCGGCTCGACCCGATCTTCGCCAGCCTGGCGCCGGGAGTCGACTCGGCCGAGCGGACGCCGGGGCGCGAGGGCGACCCCTCGCCCTCGGAGAACGGCTACCTGCACTGCGGTCCGAACGGGGCCGGCCACTTCGTGAAGATGGTCCACAACGGGATCGAGTACGGCGTTATGGCCGCCTATGCCGAGGGTCTCAACATCCTCAAGAACGCCAATGCCGGCAAGGTCAAGCGCGAGGCCGACGCGGAGACGGCGCCGCTCGATCACCCCGAGTACTACCAGTACGACCTCGACCTGCCGGAGGTTGCCGAGGTCTGGCGGCGCGGCAGCGTGATCGGCTCCTGGCTGCTCGACCTGACTGCGGCGGCGCTGCAGGAATCAGGCGATCTGGAGGAGTTCACCGGCCGCGTCTCCGACTCCGGCGAGGGCCGCTGGACGGCGATCGCGGCGATCGACGAGGGCGTGCCGACGCCGGTGCTGACCACCGCCCTGCACGAGCGCTTCTACTCGCGCGGGCTCGGCGACTTCGGCGACAAGGTCCTCTCGGCGATGCGCAAGCAGTTCGGCGGCCACGACGAGAAGAAGGACTGAGCCGTGCCGATCGAGCTCGAGGTGGCCGGTGACGAAAAGGCCGCCTCGCGGCGGGCGGCGGAGCTGATCGCCAAGGCCGGGGCCGAGGCGGCGGCCGAGCGCGGCCGCTTCGCCTTCGCGATGAGCGGCGGCCGCTCGCCCTGGTCGATGCTGGCGATCCTCGGCGAACTCGAGGAGATGCCCTGGCGGGAGACCGAGCTCTTCCAGGTCGACGAGCGCGTCGCCGCGCCCGGCGACGAGGCCCGCAACCTCACCCACATGGTCCTCGGCCTCTCGATGGACCACCAGGCGGCGCTGCGGCCGATGCCGGTCACCCAGCGCGACCTCGACGGCGCCGCCCGCGACTACGAAGCCCAGCTCCCCGACCGCTTCGACCTAGTCCATCTCGGCCTCGGCCCCGACGGCCACACCGCCTCCCTCGTCCCCGGCGACCCCGTCCTGGAGGTAACCGACCGCCGCGTAGCGATGACCGAGACCGCCTACCAGGACCACCGCCGCATGACCCTCACCTATCCAGCCCTGAACGAAGCCCGCCGCATCGTCTGGCTGGTCACCGGCCCCGACAAGGTCGAGGCGCTCCAAAAGCTCCTGGCCGGCGACGAATCGGTCCCCGCAGGGCGCGTGCGTAACGACGACGTCATCGTTGTTGCAGACGAAGCTGCCAGCCCATAGTCGTTAGCGGATTCGCTAACATTTCGCCATGAGCGGAACGTCGTCCTCGGCGGCTTCCCTGGTCCGGATGGCTTTGGACCAGAGTGGCCTCAGCCAGGCGGAGTTGGCCCGGCGGGCCGGAATCTCCCGGTCGGTTCTCAACGCCTACCTGAAAGGGCAGCGGGAGCCAGGCGCGGATGCCCTGCTGCGGATCGTCTCCGCTTCAGGAGGAAGACTCGAGCTGGGCGAACATAAGCCGCCGGTCGACCCTGTCCGTGCAGGCAAGATTCTCACCCAGGTTCTCGGACTGGCTGAGGCGCTCCCCTACCGGCCCCGGGCACAGATGCGTTACCCGCGCTTGGCGGATCGGCTCGCCCACGCCGGCCGGCGATGAATCCCGAGCTGGTCGAAAAGCTCCTCGCCATCCACCGGGCGCTCAAGGCCCACTCGCTTCCTCACGCCTTCGGCGGCGCCATCGCTCTCGCCTACTGCGTCGAGGAGCCGCGGGGGACCCGCGACCTCGACCTCAACATCTTCGTCGCCGCCAGCGACGCCGCTCGGGCGCTCGCGGCCCTGCCGGACGGAGTCCGCGTGTCGGACGACGACGTCGAGACGGTGAAGCGCGATGGGCAGACCCGACTCTTTTGGGACGGCGTACCTGTTGACGTTTTCCTCAACAACCTGCCACTGCACGAGGAAGTCGCCAACGGAGTCCTCTGGGTGCCGCTGGGCGGGGAACAGATCCCGGTGCTGGATTGCGCCTCGCTGGTCGTCTTCAAGTCTCTGTTCAACCGGGCCAGGGACTGGGGCGACATCGAGGAGGTCGCGGAAACGACTCCGCGCGACGTCGAGGCGGCTGCGAAGACCGTGGCCGCACTTGTCGGCGAGGGCGACCCTTCTTACAAGCGACTCGTGAAGATTTCTACCGCTGATCC
>DASTGL010000330.1:0-5056 GCA_035719145.1 Solirubrobacterales bacterium | reverse complement strand
TGTCGATCGCCTTGATGTGGGAGAGGCCGAAGGGCAGGCGGTCGGTGCTGGAGAGGACCGCGCTCTCGACCGCCGGCGCGAAGATGCTGGCGGCGATGAAGAGGAGGACGACGGCGAGCATCGCGAAGGAGAAGCGCTTCTGCTCGACCCAGCCACGGCACTCGACGTGGTAGATGCGGCAGAAGGCGGTGTCCATCGCCCCCCAGAAAGAGGCGCCGATCCAGAGCGAGCCGATGAAGGCGGCGATGCCGATCGTCGCCGTGTTGTCCTCGATCCGGCGCAGGGCGTCGGTCAGCGTCTGCTGCTCGGTGTTGGGGAAGAGGCGCTGGAGGTCGGCGAGGACGCTCTGCTCGACGCCGCCGATCTTCAGCACCTGGCCGAAGACGAAGAGCACCAGCAGGGCGAAGGGAAAGACGGCCAGCATCAGGTTGTAGGCGACCATCGCCGAGAGGCCGGTGACGTTCTCGCGGTAGGCCCGCTGCCAGAAGGCGCGGAGGAAGGGGGTCGGGTGGCGGAGGGAGCTCGGCATTTAGCGCGCGGTGCGGGGAAATCTCGACTTGACTTCAGAAAGTGAAGCGACTATTATGCGAACAGGCGTTTGATGTGGATTGGCGCCTGCCCCACTAGGGCACAATGACGATGTAGACGCTACTTCGCGGACCACCTCAAGGGTCCGCTTTTTGTCGGTACGGCGCGATGGTGCGCGACTTTCGGGTCGCAGCGGCCTTTTCGTCGAACAGGTCTAAATATCGAGCGCAAGGGAACGAGTAAGAACGAATGCTGGTAGCAGAGCTTCAGGAACTAGACGAGGTCAAAAACCTCATCAATCGCGGGCAGCAGCTCGGCGTGCTGACCTTCGGCGACGTCGCCTCGGCCGTCTCCGAGGTCGATCTCGACGAGTCTGACGTCGAGGACCTCTACGGCCACCTCGAGAAGTCGGGGATCGAGCTTGTCGAGGACATGGACCCGGCGCAGAAAGCGGCGGCCGAAGCGCTTCCCGCCGACACCGGCAAAAAAGGCCGCCGGCGCCAGAAACAGGCGCTCGACCTGAAACCGGATATGACCACCGACTCCTTGCAGCTGTTCCTCAAGGACATCGGCAAAGTCCGCCTGCTGACCGCGCAGGAGGAGGTCGAACTCGCCAAACGGATCGAGCGCGGCGACCTCGACGCGAAGCAGAAAATGGTCGAGTCGAACCTGCGACTGGTCGTCTCGAACGCGAAAAATTACCGGAACCAGGGGCTGCCCTTCCTCGATCTGATCCAGGAGGGAACGCTCGGCCTGGTCCGCGCGGCG
Source organism: Solirubrobacterales bacterium (assembly GCA_035719145.1). Classification (GTDB taxonomy): domain Bacteria; phylum Actinomycetota; class Thermoleophilia; order Solirubrobacterales; family 70-9; genus VAYN01. Next base: position 3,760 of record DASTGL010000330.1, on the reverse strand, counting down.
GAGAAGTTCGACTACCGCAAGGGGTTCAAGTTCTCCACCTACGCGACCTGGTGGATCCGACAGGCGATCGCCCGTGCCCTGGCTGACAAGGCCCGGACGATCCGCATCCCGGTCCACGTCGTCGAGAAGCTGAACAAGATCGGCCGCGCCGAGCGCAAGCTGGTCACCGAGCTGGGCCGCGAGCCCACCCCGGAGGAGATCGCCGAGGTGACGGGGATCGATCCCGAGGAGGTCGACTCGATCAAGCGCTCCGCTCAGGCCCCGGTCTCCCTCGAGAAGCCGGTCGGCGACGAGGAGGAGTCGGAGTTCGGCCAGTTCATCGCCGACGAGAAGGCCGAGAGCCCGTTCGACCGGGCCGCGGACCTGCTGACCAAAGAGGCGCTGAAAGAGGCGCTGGAGAACCTCTCCTACCGCGAGCGCCGCGTCCTCGAGCTCCGTTACGGGCTCGGCGGCGAGCACCCGCGGACCCTGGACGAGGTCGGCCGCACCTTCAACGTCACCCGCGAGCGGATCCGCCAGATCGAGAACCAGAGCCTCAAAAAGCTCCAGTCCCTGGGCGAGGCGCAGAAACTGCGCGAGGTCGCTTAGGCAGCTTCAAGTGATCGAACATCCCGGCCGATAGAGGTCGGGATGTTCGACATCGATTCAGCGCTGCGCACCCTGGTCGAGCAGGGTGGGTCGGATCTCCACGTCAAGGTCGGCGTGGCGCCGACGATCCGCCTCCACGGCGATCTCTGTCCGCTCGACGGCTATGAGCCGCTGGGGCAGAAAGACACCGAACAGGCTTTCCACGACATCGCCGAGGTGCGGTCGCTGACCGAGTTCGAGGAAGTGGGGGAGGCCGACTTCTCTTACTCGATCCCGGGGCTGAGCCGCTTCCGCGTCAACGTCTTCAAGCAGCGCGGCTCGATCTCGATCGTCTGCCGTGCGATCCCCTTCGAAATCCGCTCGGTCGACGAGCTCGGGCTGCCGCCGGTCGTCACCAAGCTGGCCGAAGAGCAGCGCGGGATCATCCTCGTTACCGGCACCACCGGCTCGGGCAAGAGCACGACCCTGGCGGCGATGATCGACCACATCAACCGCACCCGGACCGATCACATCATCACCCTCGAGGACCCGATCGAGTACCTGCACGAAGACAAAGGCTCGATCGTCAACCAGCGCGAAGTCGGCTCCGACACCGAGAGCTTCGCGCGGGCGATGCGCCGCGTCCTGCGCCAGGACCCCGACTGCATCCTGATCGGCGAGATGCGCGACGAGGAGACCGTGCGGACGGCGTTGTCAGCAGCGGAGACCGGCCACCTCGTGCTCTCCACCGTCCACACCCTCGACGCGACCGAGACGATCAACCGCATCGTCGACTTCTTCCCGCCCCACCTCCAGCACCAGGCCCGCGTGATGCTCGCCGCGACCCTCAAGGGGGCGATCGCCCAGCGCCTCGTCCCCGACCTCACCGGCGACGGCCGCGTCCCCGCTTCGGAGATCCTCGTCGTCACCGGCCGGGTCAAAGACCTGATCATGAACCCGGAGGAGACCGGCAAGATCACCGAGGTGATCTCCGAGGGCGAGTACTACGGCATGCGCACCTTCGACCAGTCACTGCTCCAGTACGTGATGGAGGGCAAGGTCTCCGAGCACGTCGCCCTCGAGTACGCCTCCAGCCCGCATGACTTCAAACTGATGCTCGCGGCCGGCGGCCAGCGCGCTAGCGGCATCGAGCAGCTCGCTGCAACTGAGTAGGACGAGCGTCCAAGTTCGAGGATCTTCCGTTTCGGCGCTCAAGTTCGCGACTATGGTGACGATGGGGTAAGGCCCATGGCAGCGATCGACCGATTCATACTGTTGGTACGGGACCTCCGCCGGAACGAGCGAGGGATGGCTCTACCGGTTGCTCTCTTCGCGATGGTCTCGGCGATGGCACTGGCCGGCGCCGCCGTCGTCGCCACGACCAACGTCCAGAGCGGCGCCCACCGCGACGACTCGACCAAGAGCGCGCTGGCCGCCGCCGACGCCGGCGCCAACGTCGCCCGTTCGCGGCAGGCCCGCTACGCCTTCATCCTCAACTCCTCCAACCCGTGCCTGGCGATGGCCTCCGGGAAACTGCAGAAAGGCTTCTCCGAACAGGTCGGGGGCCAGGCTTGGTGCCCGGCGATCTCGGGCAGCACCGGCGAAGGCCAGTACACCTACCGGGTCAGCCCGGTCGGGACCAGCTGCGGCGGCGAGGAACTCTGCGTCGTCTCCACCGGAACCGTCGACGGCGTCAGCCGGCGGATCGAGGTCACCTTCAAACGATCCGGAATCGCCACCAACGAAACCGAACTCGTCGGTGAAACCAACCGCGTCGATGCGCTCGAAATCTGGCGGGAAAAGGAAGAAGCGAAAGTCAAAGAAGAATGGACGAAAGTCACCCAGAAGAAAGAAGAACTCCAGAAGAAGATCGAAGAAGCAGGTAGCAGCCTTTCCGCCGAGGGGTTCATCGGTCGCGACGGCATCACCGTCAGCGGCAACGCCGACATTCGCGTCGGAACCGGAACCAACGGCAACATCGAAACCTCCGGCAGCGCCAACTTCTGCGGCAACATCCGCTACGGGATCGGCAAAAAATTCGTCAAATCCGGCGCCGTGACCCAGTGCCCCGGGTACAAAGTCACCCAGGGGAACGTCAGCCTGCCGTCGGTCAGCACCTTCATCCCGTCGAACATCGCGACCGTCAACTCGAACGCTCGGATCACCACCTGCACCAGCACCAACGTCCCGGTCAACTGTCAGAAAGACGGCTACACCGGCAGCTGGACCAAGCAGCCGCCGTTCGACGCGAAACGGCGCGAAATCAACCTCAGCGGCAACGAGACCCTCACCGTCGGCGGCGGCGACTACTGGCTCTGCGCGATCAACTTCAGCGGCACCACCCAGATCATCATGGCTCAAGGGGCCCAGGTGCGCTTCTTCTTCGATACGCCCGAACACTGCAACAACAACACGAACCAGCTCAACTTCAGCGGCAACCAGCAGATATCGGCCACCGGCTACCAGCCGAAATCGGGCCAGTTCCAGATGCCCGGCTTCTACTTCCTCGGCAATGCCGCCGGGACCAGCACGATCAACCTCTCCGGCAACTCGCAGACCAACGAGATGGTCATCTACGCCCCCGACTCGACCATCAACATGAGCGGCAACTCGACCTGGAAAGGGATCATCGTCGGCCGGCGGATCGCGATGTCCGGCAGCGCGGTGATCAGCCAGGACGCCGGCTTCCAGCCGCCGACGACGCTCGTTCCCAGCAACCTCGAAGCGGAATTGCGGGAACTCGAAGCGCTGATCGAAAAGTGGACCAAAGAAGGCTATACGCCAGCGGAAGTGATCAAAAAACTTCAGACCGAAATCACCAACACGCTGAGCAAAGAAAAAACGAAAACGAACGGCGCCGGCGTCTACTTCACCCCGCAGGCGTACTTCGAATGCGTCGGTCTCGCGGCGACCGGCAGCGCTCCCAACGCGAACTGCTGAGCGCTCGCGCGCCGAGCCACGCGCGGGCGTGCCGCTCCAAACCTCAAGCCGGCGAGCTTCTCTGCCGAGCTAGATGGACAGACCTATGAGGGAGCAGCTCAACAGCAACCCACTCGTGCAGGTGGCGGTGATCGCCGTCCTGCTGATCGGCGGCGCCGTCTTCCTGCTCGGCGGGATGGGTGGCGGCGGTGGCGGGGAAGAAGCGGGCGACTCGCTCAGCTCCTCCGCCTCGGCGGGCGAAGGGCCGGCCCCC
>DASTGL010000329.1:0-5040 GCA_035719145.1 Solirubrobacterales bacterium | reverse complement strand
GCAGCCAGCGCCAACCGAGCGCCCTGGCGATGTCACGGACGCGGATCTGCCCGTCCCCGGCGAGGTTGTAGACGCCGGGAGGCCCGTCGCCGCAGATCGCCGCCGCCATCGCCCGGGCGACGTCGTCGTGGTGGACGAGCTGCAGCGGGGTCCCGGGATCGGGCAGGACCGGCGCCACCAGCGGCAGCTTTTCCACCCCCCGGCGCACCAATGGCACCGGGTCGCCGACCCGCACCGCCTCGACGGTCTGCTCGATCAGCATCGTCGCCCGCGGCCCGGCGACGACGCAGGGGCGGAAGACGTAGGCCTCGACGTCGCTGCCGGCCAACAGCTCGTCCAGCAAATCCTCGAGCTCGGCCTTTTGCCGCGAGTAGTAGAAGCCCTCGCTGCCGCGGGCCGGCACCTCCTCGCCCAACGGCTGCGGGTTCTCGGGATGGAAGCCGTAGGCAGCGACCGAAGAGGCGTAGACGAGCCGTTTGACGCCCGCCTTGATCGCCGTTTCAAACACGTTCCGGGTCCCCTGCAAGTTCACCTGCCGCGTCTCCTCCCGACTCCCGAAGATCGCGAAAGCGAGATGAACCGCCACATCGGCTCCGTCGAACAAAGCCGCCAGGGCACCCCGATCAAGAATGTCCCCACGCCGATAAGCAACCTTGGCCCACCCCTCGTCAGCAGGATCGAATGGCCGCCGCGCCATCCCCAGCACCGTTCCGACCTCGTCGCGCCGCTCCAGCTCCGACATCAGCGGCTTCCCGATCTCGCCGGTAGGGCCGGTGACTGCGACCTTCAAATTCATCACCGCACCCTCTCAGGCAGCGGGAGTGATCCGATAGGCGTCGAACACGCTCTCGACGTTCCGGAGCCGGCTGATGCAGTGTTTTAGCTGCTCGGTATCGCCGACCTCGATGACGAACCGGTTTTTGACCATCGGATGGTTGGTCGTGCAGGTGGCGCCGATGATGTTGATCCCGACCTCGGAGAAGGTGCGCGAGAGGTCCTCGAGCAGGCGGGTGCGGTCGTAGGCGTCGATCTGCAGCTCGACCCGGTAGGCGGCCTCGTTTTCGCCCACCCAGCTGACCTCGACGAAGCGCTCGGAGGCGCGCTTCAGCGCCTTGACGTTCTTGCAGTCGGCGCGGTGAATGGTGATCCCGCGGCCGAGCGAGACGTAGCCCTCGATCTTGTCGCCGGGCACCGGCCGGCAGCACTTGGCGAGCCGCACGGCGACGTTGTCGGCGCCCTTGACGCTGATCCCGTAGTTGGAGGCGTCCTTGGTGCGGCGAGCGCGGTCCTCGCGGCCGACCGGGGCGCCCGGCGCCTCCTCCTCGACGCCCTCCCCCGCCTTCAGCCTCTGCATCAGCTTGTTGGCGGCGGTCTTGGCGTCGACCTTGCTCTGGCCGAGGGCGATGTAGAAGTCGGTCCCCTTGCGGAAGCCCATCTCGCGGATCACGTCGGCGAAGAGGGCCGAGCCGGAGACCTTCTGCATCGGGATACCGCGGGTGCGCAGCGCTTCGTCGAGTTTTTCGCGGCCGTCGCGCTCGGCGTCCTCGCGCCGCTCCTCTTTGAACCAGGAGCGGATCTTGTTGCGGGCACGGTTGGTCCGCACCAGTTTCAGCCAGTCGAGCGAGGGGCCGCGCTTCTGCTTCGCGGTCAGCACCTCGACGATGTCGCCCGAGCGCAGCTGGTAGTGCAGCGGCACGATCGAGCCGTTGACCTTGGCGCCGACGCAGCTGTGGCCGACGTCGGTGTGGACGGCATAGGCGAAGTCGAGCGGCGTCGAGCCGGCCGAGAGGTTCTTCACTTCCCCCTTCGGGGTGAAGACGAAGACCTCGTCCTCGAAGAGGTCGACCTTGAGCGATTCGAGGAACTCGGTCGGGTCCTGTTCGCCCTCGGCCTCGACCAGCTGCCGCAGCCAGGTCATCTTTTCCCGCTTCGGGTCGGCGCTGGAGCCCTCTTTGTAGGCGACGTGGGCGGCGATCCCGTACTCGGCGAGTTTGTGCATCTCCTCGGTGCGGATCTGGATCTCCAGCGGTTTGCCCTCGGGCCCGATCACCGTCGTGTGCAGCGCCTGGTACATGTTCGCCTTCGGCATCGCCACCCAGTCCTTGAAGCGGCCGGGCAGCGGCTTCCAGATCGAGTGGATGACGCCGATCGCGCCGTAGCAGTCTTTGACCGAGTGGACGATGACCCGCATCGCCGTCAGGTCGAAGATCTCGTTGAACTCCCGCCCCTTCTTCGCCATCTTCGTGTAGATCGAGTAGAAGTGCTTGGCGCGGCCGGAGATCTCGGCCTCGATCCCGACCTGCTCCAGCTCCTCGCTGAGGAAGTCGCCCGCCTCGGCGACGAACCGTTCCCGCTCCTCGCGCTGCTGGGCGACCAGCTGCTTGATTTCTTTGTACTTGCGCGGGTGCAGGGTCGCGAAGGCGAGGTCCTCCAGCTCCCACTTGATCGCGTGGATCCCCAGCCGGTGGGCGAGCGGCGCGTAGATCTCCAGCGTCTCGTGGCTCTTCAGCGTCTGTTTCTGCTTCGGCAGGGCACCGAGCGTGCGCATGTTGTGGAGGCGGTCGGCCAGCTTGATCAGGATCACCCTGACGTCGGTGGCCATCGCCACCATCATCTTCCGGTAGTTCTCGGCCTGCCGCTCGTCGCGGCTCTCGAAGGTGATCCCGGTCAGCTTGGTGACGCCGTCGACGAGCTGGGCGATCTCCTCGCCGAACTCCTCGCGGATTTCCTCGAGGCTCGCGGTCGTGTCCTCGACCGTGTCGTGGAGCAGCGCCGCGCAGAGGGTCTCGGTATCGAGCCGCATCCCGGCGCAGATCTGCGCGACCCCGACCGGGTGGGTGATGAACTCGTCGCCCGAGTAGCGGCGCTGGTCGGCGTGGCGGTCGCAGGCGAACTCGAAGGCCTGCTCGACCTTCGCGCGGTCGATCGTCGCCACCGCGACCGCGGTTCCGGTACCGCTCCCCATGCCCCCGTCGCCGTTGCCGTTTTCGCCCGCGGCGGAGTCGAACTCCTCGATCACCGCAAAGAGATCGGCCAGGAGCTCCTTGTGCTCTACCGCGGTTTGGGTCTTGCGAGAAATCGCTGGGCCTCCGAAAGTCGCTCGCCGTAAGCGCGAAATGCTGCCGAGCGCTGCAGCTCGGTCTTCCCTGAGGATACGACCCGGACGACGCCCGCGCCGCCTTCAGGCGCTCCCTGCACCAGCCCAAGGTCGCTCAAGACCCGGAAACGGCGCGCGCAGGCCTCGGGGCAGAGCGGGTACTTGCCGCTGCCCGAAAGGGCTTCGCGCAGCTGCTCGCCGCCCGCCTCGCCGAGCCCCCGCAGCGCCCGGAAGCCGGCCGCGACCGCTTCCCGTCCCGGCCACTGCTCGGCCAGCGCCTTCGCCGCGAAGTCCCGCTCGCCGTCGCTCCACAGCACGTGGAGGAAGCCGGGTTCCCCATCGGCACGAGGGGTGCCGGCGCGCGCTTCGTCAACCGCACCGGCTGGTGGATCGACGAGGACGACATGCTCGAAGGCGCGGACCAACCCCGGCGCCCGCTCCAGCGCGGCGTAGTCGACCACGGCCAGCCCGGCCTCGGCCTTGCCAACCAAGCGCTCGATCCCCTCGTCCCCACAGCGATGGCAGGCGATCGACGCCGCCCCGCCGTTGAACCGCGCGAGCCCGGTAGCGCCGTTGCCGAGGCCCGCTCGCCGCGAGGCGTCAGCGCAAACCGCCAGCACCCCCGCACCGCTGGAGACCAGCTCCGCGATCGCAACCGTGGCGGACCCTGCACCCTGGACCACCTCGCGCGCCTTGCCATCTTCGCGAGACCGCGAGCAACCGGAATTATTCCGGTTGCTCGCGGTCTCGCGGTGGAGGTCGGCCGATAGCTCGGTTTCGAAGCGGGTCCACCATTCGGCTTCGTCGGCGGCGCAGGTATGCGGGAGGGGCGGCTGCTCCTCGTCCGCCGCCGGCTCCTCGAGCGGGTAGAGCTCGCGGAGGACCAGGCGGGGCTCGACCGAACCGTTCCAGTGGTTGACCTCCAGCCGCACCGTCGCATCGAGCAGATCCTCGTCCTCGACCCCAAGACTGGAGCGGCCGAATGCCACCCCGAGCGCCCGGTGGGCGCCGCTGTGGAGGCTGAAGCGGGCGTGCTTGCCCTCCCCCATCGCCCGCACGTCGGTAACCCGCGCGGAGGGGACCAGCAGCCGCACCCCGGGGTTGCCCATCCCGAAAGGCGCCAACTGCTTCAGCTCCTCCGCCAGCTCCAAGCCGAGGCCGACGCCGCCGGCGATCGCGTCGACCTTTTCGGTCCGCCGCAGATCCTCCGGCGCCAGCACCTCGTTGGCGTGCGCGGCAAAGGCCTCCCGAAACGCCGGGACGTTCTCGGCCTTGATCGTCAGCCCGGCAGCGGCCCGATGCCCCCCGAACCCCTCGAGGTGCTCGGCACAGGCCTCCAGCGCCGCCAGCAGATCGAAGCCGGGAATGCTCCGCCCCGACCCGCGCCCCTCCCCCGCTTCGTCGAGCGAGATGACGACCACCGGCCGGCAGTGCCGCTCGACCAGCCGCGAAGCGACGATCCCGACCACCCCGGGATGCCAATCCTGCCCGGCCAGCACCAGCCCGCGGGCTTCGCGCAGCTCATCCGGCAACTCCCGCCGCGCCGCCTCCGCAGCAGCATCGACCTCCCGCTCAGTAGCCCGCCGCTCCGAATTAGCCCGCCCCAGCTCCTCAGCGATAGCCGCCGCCCGCTCCGAATCCTCAGTCAAGAACAACTCGACCCCGGCATCCGCCCGATACAGCCGCCCAGCAGCATTGATCCGCGGCGCCAAACGGAAGCCAAGGTCACTCTCATCCAGCCGCTCCGGATCGCACTTCGAGGCTCCCAGCAAGGCACGTATCCCCGGCCGCTGGGCCCGCCTGATCACGGCGAGACCGCGCCGCACCAACGCCCGGTTCTCACCGACGAGCGGCACCACATCAGCCACCGTAGCCAGCGCCACAAGGTCAAGATCAACCTCAGCACCTTCAAGGGAGCCGGGGTGGGGTCCGCCGGGCCCTCC
>DASTGL010000328.1:0-4294 GCA_035719145.1 Solirubrobacterales bacterium | reverse complement strand
CGATGAAGTGCCAGGAGAGGCCGGCGACCGCGAAGATCGCGACCACCTGCAGGGTTTTGCCGAGCAGGCTCTCGGGCGGGCGGCTGTCGGGACCGGTGAGGACGATGATCGGCGTCTGCCAGAGGTAGATCCCGTAGGAGCGGACGCCGACCCAGCGCAGCGGCGGCGTCCCGACGAACCTGCCGAGGCGGCAGGCCGGGTGGGTGAGCGGCATCAGCACCAGCACCGTCGCCAGCGAGAGGACGATGAAGCCGCCTTGGTAGAGGAAGCGGTCGAACTCGCCGACCTGCCAGATCATCAGGGCGATGATCGCCAGGCCGAGGACGCCGAGGCCGTCGAGCAGATTGCGCGCCTGTGGGGCGATGCCGCGGCTGAGGCGGCGACTCGGCCAGACCATCGCCAGGGCGCAGCCGAAGAGCAGGCCGGCGGCGCGGGTGTCGGTCCCGTAGTAGATGCGGGAGGGGTCGAGGCTCGGGTGGTAGAGGACCGCCATCTCGATCACCGAGACAAAGGCGAAGACGATGGTGAGGATCGCCAGGCGTGGGCGGACCCCGGAGGGCAGCGGCCGCTCGTGGACGAGCTTCACCCCGAGCAGCAGCAGGAACGGCCAGAAGATGTAGAACTGCTCCTCGACCGATAGCGACCAGAGGTGGTTGAGCGGGCCTTCGGGGGCGAAGCGGGCGAAGTAGGAGACGTTGGCGAAGATCTGCTCCCAGTTGTTGACGTAGAAGACCGCCGAGAGGACCGCCTTGCGGAACTGGTCGGGCTGGGCGGGGCCGAAGATCGTCACCCAGGCGGTGACGATCGCCAGCATCACGAAGAGGGCCGGCAACAGGCGCCGGGCGCGGGCGGCCCAGAAGCGGAGGAAGTCGATCTTGCCCCGCTGGTTCAGCTGCGAGAGCAGGATGTCGGTGATCAGGTAGCCGGAGAGGGTGAAGAAGATCCCGACCCCGAGCAGGCCGCCGGGTGCCCAGTCGAAGCCGAGATGGAAGACGATGACGGCGAGGACGGCGATCGCGCGCAGCCCGTCCAGCCCAGGCATGTAGCGCTGGTTGCGCTTGACGGGTTCCGGCATCTGCCGCTCGGATGCTACGGATTCGGGTAGTCGGCACCGGAGCCCACCCGAGAGGAGAAACGATGAGCACCGGCACCCCCACGACGCAGCTTCCGACCCGCCGCCTCGGCGATTCTGACCTGGAGGCTTCGGTGGTCGGGCTCGGCTGCAACAACTTCGGCCGCCGGCTCGACCTCGACGGGACTGCGGCGGTGCTGGAGGCGGCGCTCGATGCGGGCATCACCTTCTTCGACACCGCCGACATCTACGGGGGCGCCGGGAGGAGCGAGGAGCTGATGGGCCGGGCGCTCGAGGGCCGGCGCGACGATTACCTGATCGCGACCAAGTTCGGGATGGAGATGGACGAAGCCGAGGGCGTGCCGGCGGCGCCGCGCGGCTCGCGCGAGTACATCCGCTGGGCGGTCGAGGGGTCGCTGCGGCGGCTGCGGGTCGACCGGATCGACCTCTACCAGCACCACGAACCCGACGGGCGGACGCCGATCGCCGAGACGCTGGCGGCGCTCGACGAGCTGGTGTGCGACGGGGTGGTAAGGGCGATCGGGTGCTCGAACTTCAGCGCCGGGGAACTGGAGGAGGCCGACCGCGAGGCGCGCGAGCGCGGCCTGGCCCGGTTCGTGACCCTGCAGAACGAATACAGCCTGCTGGAGCGCGGGGTCGAGGCGGAGGTGGCGCCGGCCTGCGAGCGGCTCGGGGTCTCGATCCTCCCCTACTTCCCGCTGGCGAGCGGGCTGCTGACGGGGAAGTACCGGCGCGGCGAGGAGGCGCCAGCGGGGTCGCGGCTGGCGGGCTCGGCGCCGGGGAGCGAGGAGCAGTTCGAGGTGGTGGAAGCGCTGCGGCGATTCGCGGAGGAGCGCGGGGTCGAGATGATCGACGTCGCGATCGGCGGGCTGGCGGCGCAGCCGGCCGTGGCCTCGGTGATCGCAGGGGCGACCAAGCCCGAGCAGGTCCGGTCCAACGTCGGCGCGGCGCGCTGGCAGCCGAGCGCGGAGGACCTGGCCGAGCTCGACCGGATCGCTCCGACCCCACGGGGGTAACCGACGGCGCTGGTAGGTTCCTCCGCACCTTGGATCTCGCCCGCACCTCTTCGAAGCGAATAGCCACCACCTTCGCCCTCGCGATGTGCGCGGCTGTGACGGCGCTGGCGCTGACGGCCGCCGCACCCGCCTCGGCGGCGACCTGCCCCAGCTTCCAGGTCCTCCACAACGACCGGATCGGCGCCGCGAGCTTCCCGGCGGGCAGCTACGAAATGACGGTCGACACGGGCCTCAGCTGCAAAGCGGCGTCGCAGTGGTTCGCACGCTTCCTCGAGGACTACGACGGGGTGCTGCCGAAGCCATGGCGGGTCGTCGCCGAAGGCAGCGGAATCGCGTCGTTCGTCAACGGCAGCGGCCCGGGCTTCACCGTCTCGCGCAGCGGCGGCGGCGGCGGAGAAGGCGGCGGCAACAACGTCCTCGGCAAGCTCTGCCCGGGCAGCTTCACCGTCAACGCCGGCTCCCGCGTCGGACCGCTCCTCTTCCCCAAGGGCCAGTACCTGATCTACATCCCGGCGCGATCCGGGATCAGCTGCCGCCGCGCCTCGGTCCTCTTCACCCGCTTCCTGGCGGCGCCGGGCGGAATGCTGCCTTTCCCCTGGCGGCTGAAGAACCAGACGGCGACGTTCTACAAGCCGGCACACCCCGAACGCTCCGCCTTCCGCATCGAGCCGATCGCCGGCGCTTAGGCTCGACAGCCCCTCCTTCTCCTTTTATCTATCTATCCCGAGCAGCGTTCGAATATCGGAGGCAATCGCCTCCGGTTCATCGCGTAACTGATTCCAGGTGAGGCGGGTGACGGAGTAGCCGGCGACTCTGAGGCGCCGGTCTCGCTCGCGGTCGTCCTGGAAGGCGGAGCGGGTGCCGTGGCCTTCCCAGCCGTCTAACTCGATGATCTGGTTGGTTCCCGGCCAGTGACAGTCGACCTGGTAGCGCTTGGGGCCAAGGAGGATCCAGTCGTTGAAGCGTGGCATCGGCAGGCGGTGCCGACGGAGGAAGGGTGCGAAGCGTTCCTCGAGCGGTGACCGCTTGCGGCCGGAGGGCTCTTCGGTGACGCGCTGGAGGGCTAGACGGACCTTGTTGATGCCACGGCGACCGGGGTAGCGATCAACCAGGTCCGGTAGTGACAGCTTGTCCCAGAGGTTCCGGTGTTCGGACTCGCGGAGCATCGTGGCGATGGTGTCGACGTACTCGGTTGCCGCGAGGTCGAAGATCGTCCGTGGCACCGTGGTGACGGGAATCCCGTCCTCCACCGTCACCTCGTCGGCGGGCAGCGCTTTGTGGTGCCGCTTGATCCCGTCCCAGGAGCGGCTCTTGTGGGGGGCGGTCACCTCGATGACGGATCGCTGGTTCGGCCGGATCATCCAGAGGGCCGCGGCTGACCAGTGGCTGAGAACGGCGGCGGGACCCGAAGCGAGTACAGCCGCGAGCCATCGGCCTTCTCGGGGGACAACCCGATGCCCGACGGCATAGACCTCTTGGTGGATGGGATGCAGACGGCCGATCGCGAGCCGGTACTCGATCTCGTCGTCGCCGACCCCGATATCCAGCAGCTGACCTCGCGCCACCACCCCGTACTGACGCCGCGCAACCTCGGCCATCCGCGCATCAACCGCAGTCCCCCTCCGACCTGTCTCGCGAGACCGCGAGGAACCGGAATTATTCCGGGTCTTCGCGGTCTCGTGGAGGGGCATGGGGGTCTGAGGGCTCGGGCGGTTCGGTTTCTCCCCCCGGCGCGCTTGGGTAGGTGGCGCTTATGTCGTCGGCTGCGGACTTTTTGCCTGAGAAGCGGACGCTTGCGGCGCTCGCGTCGGCGGCTGCGGGGTGTCGGGGGTGTCCGCTCTACGCGGACGCTACGCAGACGGTGTTCGGGTCGGGACGGGCTTCGGCTCGGCTGATGCTGGTCGGAGAGCAACCCGGCGACAAGGAGGACCAGGAGGGCGAGCCGTTCGTCGGGCCGGCGGGACGGATCCTCACGCAGGCGCTCGAGGGCGCCGGGATCGACCGCGGCGACGTCTACCTGACGAACGCGGTGAAGCACTTCAAATGGCGGCCGCGAGGCAAGCGGCGCCTGCACCAGACCCCGCGCGCCGGCGAGGTCGAGGCGTGCAGGCCGTGGCTCGAGGCCGAGCTCGACGCGGTGCGGCCAATTGGGCTGCTCGCCCTCGGTGCCACCGCCGCGAAGGCC
>DASTGL010000327.1:0-3175 GCA_035719145.1 Solirubrobacterales bacterium | reverse complement strand
ACCGCGAGCGCCAGCACGAGCGTCGCCACCGCGCCGACCGAGGCGGCGGCCCAGTTGCGCAGCGCCAGGGCGACGCCGACGACGAGGAAGGCGGCGATCGCTGCGTAGGGGGTGAACGCCATCAGCGCCGCCAGCGGGAAGCCGTTGTCGATCCCGAGCGCTCGCAGCAGCGCCCACAGCGCGACCGGCGCCACGAGCGCCCAGATCAACCAGTAGCGCCGCGCCCCTGCCAGGCCGTGTCGCTTTTGTCTCCTGCTAGGGGACAAACTCGACAGGCTCAGCCGTCCGGATAGGGCTGGATCGGGATTCCGTGGTCCTGTTGCGGGTCGGGACGCATGCCGAGCTCGTAGGCGGCGCCGCCGTCGAGGTGGAGGCGCCGTGGGGGCAGACCCGGGCGTTCGACGGTCAGCTCGAGGTCGGCGACCGAGCAGTTGACGGTGTGGTGCTCGGGGCCCTTGGGGTCGGCGTATACCCAGCCGACGAAGTCCTTCTGCGGGGCGGTGACGCGGCCGTGGACCATCAAGTCCTTGCCCGGGAGCTGGAAGCTGCAGACCGTCGGCTGCTCCTCGATCCGGGCCGCGCGGATCGCGCCGAGGCCGCCGAGGCGGTGCGGCTCGCCTTCGAGGACCAGCATCCCGGAGGGGATCCAGGGACTGGTGCGAGAGCCGAGGCGGACGCGGGCGGCGCCGGCGTCGAAGTAGGTGTCGGGCGCGTCGGCGAAGCCAGTGCCCTCGAGCCAGACCCAGCGCTCGGCGTGCTCGGAGCCCCAGTTGTGGCCGATCATCCCCGGCCAGCCGGTCAGCTCGAGCGTCTCGTCGTCGAGTTCGAGCCGGCCGTCGAAGCGCGCGTCGGGGTACGGGGCGAGGAACTTCGTCTTGGGCAGGGGCGCCTTGTAGAGCCAGTCAGCCGGCAGGTACTTGCAGGGCTCGGCGTCGCCGCTGAAGGTGAGTGACCAGGCGGCGCTGAGCACCTCGGTGTCGACCGAACCCTCGGCGCGCCCGGGGCCGATCTCGGCGTCGGCGACGCGAAGCCAGTCGCCGGCCGGTGCCTCCAGCTGCGAGGCCGGCACCGTCACCTTCGTCGCCCGCGGGCCGCCGGCCGAGCGGTCGAAGAAGCAGAACCAGATCGAGGCGTTCGGCTCGGCGCCCGGCCGCTTGTGGACCGTGTGGCGGATCCAGATCCCCCGCCCCCCACCCGGCTCGCACGCCTTGACGTAGAAGCTCTCGTAATGCCCGGCCTTCGCGCCGACCTCAGGAAACCGCGCCCGTTCCTCCATCCCGACACCCTAGCCCGATCCCGTGGTTCCTTTGTCCGGACATACACGACAAAAGAACCACACGATCGCCTGCTGTCTCTCATAGGCGAAGTCGTGGTTCCTTTGTCCGGATATAGACGACAAAGGAACCACGCGATTGGCGTTCGCTAGGTTCGGCGCATGAGGGTCTTTCTGGCTGGAGCGAGTGGGGCGATCGGGCGGCAGCTGGTGCCGCTGCTGGTCGCGGCGGGGCACGAGGTGGCGGGGACTACGCGCAGCGAGGCCAAGGTGGAGATGCTGCGCGGGCTTGGCGCTGAGCCGGTCGTCGTGGATGTCTTCGACGCGGCGCGGCTGCGCGAGGCGGTGGTCTCCTTCGGCCCGGAGCTCGTCATGCACCAGCTCACCGACCTGCCGCAGGACCCGGCACAGATCTCGACCAAGGCCGCCGACAACGCCCGCGTCCGCACCGAGGGCACCTGCAACCTGATCGCCGCCGCCCAGGCCGCTGAAGCGCCGCGCCTCCTCGCCCAGAGCATCGCCTGGCGCCTGCCGGGCGAGGCGCACGCGCCGGTCGAAGAGCACGAGCGGATGGTCCTCCACGCCGGCGGCGTCGTCGCCCGCTATGGCCGCTTCTACGGCCCCGGCACCTACCACGAGGAGGACCGCCCCGAGCCGCCCTACGTCCACGTCGCCGAGGCCGCCCATCGGACCGTCGAGCTGCTCGAAGCGCCGAGCGGCGTGATCGAGATCGTCGAGGGCTAGACCTTGATCGTGATGACGTCGCCGTCCTGGACCTCGTAATCGCGGCCCTCGATCCGCAGCACGCCCTTGTCCCGCGCGGCGACGTAGCCGCCGGTGTCGACGAGGTCCTTCCAGCCGATCACTTCGGCTTTGATGAACGCTTCCATGATCTCGGTGTGGATCGTACCGGCGGCTTCGAGCGCGGTGGCGCCGCGGCGCAGCGGCCGGGCGACCGCCTCCTTGCCCTCGCCGGCGGTGAAGAAGGTGATCAGCTCGAGCAGGTCGTAGGCGGCGCGGACCAGGCGCGCCAGGCCCGAGCCCTCGACCCCGTAGCTCTCGCGCATCTCCGCCGCTTCGGCGGGGTCGAGCTCGGCCAGCTCGGCCTCGATCCGGGCGCTGACCGCGACCACGCCGGCGTTGACCGCGTTGGCGTGCGAGATCACCGCTTCCGGCGGCTCCGCGTCGCCCTCGTCGACGTTGGCGACGTAGAGGATCGGCTTCGTCGTCAGCGCCTGCAGGTTGCGGACCGCGTGCGGCGCGCCTTCGGGCGCCGGGATCGAGCGCGCCGGCCGTCCCGCCGCCAGCGCCTCGTGCACCGCTTGGAGCCACTCGTGCTCGACCTGCGCTTCTTTGTCGCCGGACTTCGCCTGCTTGCCGACCCGCGGCAGCCGCCGCTCGACCTGGTCGTAGTCGGCGAGGACCAGCTCGGTCTCGATCGTCTCGATGTCGGCCAGCGGGTCGACCCGCCCGTCGGGGTGCGGCACGTCGGATTCGGTGTGGCAGCGGACGACGTGGCAGATCGCGTCGGTCTCGCGGATCGAGGCGAGGAACTGGTTGCCGAGCCCCTCCCCTTCCGAGGCCCCTTTGACCAGCCCGGCGATGTCGTGGAAGTCGATTTTCGCCGGCACCAGCTCCGAGCTCTTCACCGTCTCGGCCACCTGTTCCAGGCGCTCGTCGGGCACCTGGGCGACGGCGACGTTCGGCTCGATCGTCGTGAACGGGTAGCCCGCCGCCTCGGCGCCGGCCTGGGTGAGAGCGTTGAAGAGGGTCGACTTGCCCGCGTTGGGCAGCCCGACGATTCCGACCTTCATAACGCGCCGCCACCTCTCCTCCAGGGAGCGGCAACAGGATCGGATGGGGACTGCCCCTCCCTTCCGCGCCCGGGGGCGGCTTTCCTCA
>DASTGL010000326.1:0-3701 GCA_035719145.1 Solirubrobacterales bacterium | reverse complement strand
AGCTCGCGGTCGACGCCGAGCAACGCCTCCGCGACAACGACGGCGATGTCGTCCTCGCCGCCGCCGACGGCTACAGCTACCTCCACCTGCCGATCGTCGCCGGCATCGTCGTCTTCGCCGCCGGCGTCCGCGAAGTGGTCGAGGCCCCCAGCGTCTACTTATCCGACCCGATCAGGCTCTGCCTTTGCGGCGGCATCGCCCTCTACCTCCTAGGCCACGCCGCCTTCCGCCTGCGGATGGTCAACCAAGTCGTGCTCGCCGAGCTGTTCGCGGCGGTCCTGGCGCTGGCCGCCTTCTTCGTTTCCGACCACCTGGAGGGCTACCTGACCGTCGGGCTCGTCGCAATGATCCTGGTGGCACTGGTCATCACCGAACTTCGGCGGCCGCGCGCTGCCGCTCGCTAGCGCGCAGGCTGCACGCTTTCGCCCGTCCCCGCTGAGAGAGCCGATCCAAGCGGTTGGTTGCTTTTAGGGTATTTATATGTCTCCTAATCAGAACCCGGTGAGCTCCAGGGAGCTATGGATGCCGGCGCGATTGATACCCGTCGCTGGCATTCGCGGCCAAGACGAGCAGGAGATCCGCGCTGCCTCGTCACTTCTGGCGGTGATGGGAGCTGTTGACGAGTTCGGGAGAGGATTGCTGAAGGAGATCGGCGCGCCCGCGGGGCGCATCTCCACGTTCACCGAGGTACCGCTCGAAGCTCCGGATGGAAAGGTCTGGCGACCGGACGGCGTGATCGCGGTCGAACGAGGCAAGACTTCCTGGAAGTGTCTCGTCGAGGTGAAAACCGGCAATGCGCCGCTCGGCTCCGAGCAGATCTCCGCCTACCTGGACCTGGCGCGTGAACATGGCTTCCAGGGGGTCCTGACGATCTCGAACCAGATCAGCGGCAGCCCCACGGACGTCCCGGTCACTGTCGACCGCCGCAAGCTGCGCAGCGTCGAGTTGCGGCACCTCTCCTGGTGGCGGATTCTGACCGAGGCGATCATCCAGCACCAGCATCGGGGGGTGCGGGATCCGGACCAAGCATGGATTCTGGGAGAGCTGATCGCCTACCTCGAGCATGAGAAGTCGGGGGCTGTCGGGTTCGAAGACATGGGTCAGAACTGGGTCCCTGTTCGCAACGCTGCGCGCGACGGGACGCTGCGACCGGGTGACGAGCGGGTACGAGACGTAGTGGACCGATGGGAGCAGTTCGTCGAGTACCTGTGCCTAGGTCTGAGTCAGGACTTGGGAGTCGAAGTCCTTTCCGCGCAATCGCGGTCGAAGGACGGTCAGGTCTGGACGGACGAACTGCTGAAGCGACTCGAGGGCGACGGAGTTCTCTCCAGTTCCTTCAAGGTCCCTGGAGCCGTCGGACCGATCGAAGTCGAAGCCGATCTGCGCGCGCGGCTGACCCGCGTCAGCGTGAAAGTAAGCGCCCCGAAGGAGGGGCGGCCGCTGACGCGCATCAACTGGATGCTTCGGCAGCTCCGGAAAGCGCCTGACGATCTGCGGATCGAGGTTCGGTTCTCCCGCACCAAGGAATCCACTGCTCTATTGCTTCGCGACGTGGGGGAAGACCCGAAGGGATTGCTTTCGCCATCCGACCCGAAGCGGGAGCCCAGGAGCTTCACGCTCTCGCTCGCCCGACCGCTCGGCACCAAGCGGGGCAAGGGCGAGCGCTCATTCGTGCTGGAGACGCGACGGCAGGTGGTGAGCTTTTACGGTGACCTGGTCGAAGACTTGAGCGACTGGCGACCGAAAGCTCCGAAGCTGCCGACGGAGAAAGCCGGAGAAGAGAGTGGAGATCCTCGCCACACTCTTATCGACGGCGGTGAATCGCCGGTGGCGGCTCAAGCCGAGGCGGAGGCGGCCCTCCCCGTCCCCCACACGCCGACCCCAAGCTGGTCACCGCCGGGCCCTTAGCTCTGTGCCAGCGCCCGCTGCCGCTCGCTCGCCCGCATCACGTAGTTGCAGACCTGCATCGGTTCGTCGGCAACGACTAGGAGCTCTTTGTCTCCGGGGGAGATGAGGCCGTGGTCCTCTAGGCCGCGATCGATCCACTCGAGCAGCGGGTCCCAGAACTCGGAGTCGACGAGGATGGTGGGGAAGTGGTAGATGCGGCGGGTCTGGATCAGGGTGAGGGACTCGAACATCTCGTCGAGGGTGCCGAAGCCGCCGGGCATGATCACGAAGGCGCGGGCGAAGCGGACGAACATCAGCTTGCGGGCGAAGAAGTAATGGAACTGGAACTGGCGGTTGACGTAGGGGTTGACCGCCTGCTCGTGCGGAAGCTCGATGTTGAGGCCGACCGAGAGCCCGCCGGCCTCGGCGGCGCCGCGATTGGCGGCCTCCATCAGACCCGGCCCGCCGCCGGTGATCACCGAGTAGCCGTGGTGGGTGAGGCAGGCGGCGGTCTCGCGCGCGAGCTCGTACCAGCGGTGCCCCTCCTCGACCCGAGCCGAGCCGAAGATCGAGACGCCTTCGTCGATGTCGCGCAGCGCGTGGAAGGCGCCACCGATCTCCTTGCGGATGCGATCGAGGCGGCGCTCGTCGTCGGCCTCGGCATCGACCGGGACGCGCAGCAGGCGCTCGTCGTGTCGGGCTCCGTCCCGGCTGTCCCCCGCGGTCATGAAGTCATCATCGTTGACGGAGGTCTATTTCGAGAACGGGTCGACAAGCTCGACGCCGCTGCCTTCGACATCCGCGATGTTCCGAGTCGCGAAGGCGAGGCCGGTCACCTTCGCCGTCGCCGCTAAGAGGCCATCGACGACCGAAAGGGGATCGGGCACGTTCATCCTCCCCCACTCCTCGGCGACAGCCCGGTCGACCGGCAGTATTCGCTCTCGGTGGACCTCGCCGAGACGAGCGAGCCAGCTGTCGAGAGCCGCTGCGGAGTCGGGATCGCGGCGACGCACGTTCTCGATCCCGCGACGGATCTCTCCGATAGTCAAGACACTCAGGTAGATCTCCTCGTCAGCGAGTTCGCCGAACCAAGCCCTGACGTTCGCGTCGGCGCGCGACCCCTTTCGCAGCTCCGAAACGACGTTGGTATCGAGCAGGTAGCTCAAAGCTCGACCGAGCGGCCGCGGTCCTCGGGCCGCGCGAAGTCGCGGTCCTCGCCGACCTCGGGGATTGCCAGCAGCATCTCCTTCAGCGACTGCGCTGGACCCTTCGGGCCGAGCGCCTCGCGGAGGATCTGCCGGTGCTCCTCCTCAGCCGACCGGCCATGACGCGCGGCGCGGACCTTCAACTCGCGTACGACCTCAGTCTCTATGTCCCTCACGAGGAGTTGAGCCATGGTGATAGCAATGATATCACCAAGAAAAAGGGGAATGCCCCCGGCGGGACTCGAACCCGCGCCGCGCGGCTTAAAAGGCCGCCGCTCTAACCAGCTGAGCTACAGGGGCGAAGTGCCCATGGTAGAGGGAGGTTGAGTGCGGTGCCGGGAGGTTCAGGAGAGGTCGGGGAGGCCTTCGTAGGCGGTCGAAGCCTCGGCGTGGGTGCGGCGGGGGATGCGGCCGGCGCGAGCGGCAAGGTGGCCGGCCTCGACCGCGCGGCGCAGGGCGGTGGCCATCGCGACCGGGTCCTCGGCGCCGAAGATGGCGCTGGCGGCGAGGACGGCGTCGCAGCCGAGCTCGAGCGCCTGGGCGGCGTCGGAGGCGGTGCCGATGCCGGCATCGAGGATCACCGGGACGTTGGCGCGCTCGGCGATGATC